>CAILCO010000083.1 GCA_903832735.1 uncultured Sterolibacterium sp. | reverse complement strand
ATGTGAGCACTTCGGTATAACTTGATTGCAGTAAATCGCGTAACGATTCTTACTCCTCGTCGCAGATCAAAGTCTCTCAACTCCAATCCGCACCCAGCCTCTTCGATTCTCGATGACCAGGCCCACTACCTACCACTACCTACCCAAGCACCCACACCTATCGGTTGTCTGGTTGTTAAAGAACTTATTTTTAGCGCCTATTTGGCAACTGTTTCTCGTTGCTGTTTTTGCTGCTGAGCAACGAGAGGGGCGAATTATACAGACCGAAAATCATCGGTCAAGGCTTTTCCAAAATAATTACGAAATAAATCGCGCGACCATAATTCATACCAGTTTTACGCGTGCAAATTTGCGCTTGCCGACCTGCAGCACCAAGGCTTCACCAGCCGCGAGCAGCAAGCCCTTGTCGCTCACCTTCTCGCCGTTCAAGCGCACGCCGCCCTGGTCAATCATGCGCAGCGCGTCTGAGGTGCTAGCCGTCAGTCCGGCCTGCTTCAGCACTTGGGCGATGGGCAACTTGCCCGCGGCGCTCGTCAGCGTCACCTCAGGCATGTCGTCAGGCATGGCGCCGCGGGTAAATCGCGCCTCGAAGTCGTCTAGCGCATCTGCGGCCGCGCGCTGGCTGTGGAACCGGGCGGCCAGTTCCTGCGCCAGCATCACCTTGACATCGCGCGGATTGCGACCTTCATCGACCTCGCGCTTCAGACCGGCGATTTCATCGCTTGCACGGAACGACAGCAACTCGTAGTAGCGCCACATCAGCTCGTCGGAAATCGACATCAGCTTGCCGAAGATCTCCCTCGCGGGTTCGGCGATGCCGACATAGTTGCCCAAGGATTTGGACATCTTGTTGTGGCCGTCGAGTCCCTCCAACAACGGCATCATCAAAACGCATTGCGGCACCTGTCCGTAGTGCTTCTGCAACTCTCGCCCGACCAGCAGGTTGAACTTCTGATCGGTACCGCCAAGTTCGACATCGGCTTTCATCGCCACCGAGTCGTAACCCTGGCAAAGCGGATAGAGAAACTCGTGGATGGCGATCGGCTGATTGGCGGCATATCTCTTGGAAAAGTCATCCCGCTCGAGCATCCGCGCCACCGTATTGAGGGCGGCCAACCGGATCATACCGGCGGCGCCGAGCGGCTCGAACCAAACCGAGTTGAAGCAGACCTCGGTCTTCGCCGGGTCGAGAATCTTGAAAACCTGCTCCTGATAAGTCTTGGCGTTCTCGAGAATCTGTTCCCTTGACAACGGCGGGCGGGTCGCGTTCTTGCCTGAAGGATCGCCGATCATGCCGGTGAAATCTCCTATCAGGAACATCACATGATGGCCCAGCTCCTGAAAATGGCGCAACTTGTTAATGAGCACCGTGTGGCCGAGGTGCAGATCGGGCGCGGTCGGATCGAAACCGGCCTTGATGCGCAACGGGCGGCCGCTCTTCAGCTTGTCGATGAGTTCAGCCTCGACCAGCAGTTCGTCTGAGCCACGTTTGATCCGGGCAAGTTGGGAGGATATGTCCATAGCGATACTCGGTTGGGTTGTCGGCGGCCCCGTGTTAAACTCGCCGGAACTTTTTTCCCACGCGCCTGATGAATAAGCCGCGAATTCTAACGCATCTCCACCGCTTCCGTGCAGCCCAGCCCGGCCCCTTCTGGGCCGCGCTGGCTGTCGCCGGCATCTCCCTGTTCGGCATGGTCGCCGCCTTCGGTATCGCTCCTTCGACGATTGAACTGCAAATAGCGCAACAAACGGTGATCGAGCAATTGCTGCCGCCCGTCGGCAAAATGGATGAAATACCCGGCGACACCTTCGTGCGCGAGGCAACTATCCAGCGCGGCGATACCGTCGCCAGTCTGCTGGCCCGCCTCGGCATCGAGGATGATGAAGCATTCCGTTTCCTGCGCGCAGAGCGCGCTACGCAAGCAATCTTCCAGCAATTGCGCCCGGGCAAACCAGTCACCGCTGTCGTAAGCGCGAGCGGCGAATTGTTGAGCCTGACTTACCCGCTCAACAGCCAGAATCGCGCCCTGATCGTCGAGCGCAAAGATGGCAGCCTGCAGGCCACGGAACAGACGCTCAGGCTGGAACCCCTGGTGCAGATGAAGTCCGGTGAGATCCGCTACTCGTTATTTGGCGCGACCGACGCGGCGGGCCTGCCCGACAGCGTCGCCACTCAACTCGCCGACATCTTCGGCGGCGACATTGATTTCCACCGCGATCTACGCCGCGGCGACCGCTTCTCCGTGGTCTTCGAAACCTTTGCACATTTTGGCAAGTCGGTGAATAGCGGGCGCATTCTCGCCGCCGAATTCGTAAACCAGGGCAAAAGCTACCGCGCCGTCTGGTTCGCGGACGCGGATGGCAAGGGTAATTATTTCACGCCTGAAGGCAAGAATATCCGCAAGACCTTTCTGCGCTCGCCACTGGAGTTTTCGCGCATCACTTCGGGATTTTCTCTGGCACGTTTTCATCCTATCCTGCAACAATGGCGCGCCCACAAGGGGATCGATTATGGCGCCCCGGTCGGCACCCGCATCAAATCCACCGCCGACGGCGTGGTCGAATTCGTGGGCAATCAGGGCGGCTACGGCAGGGTCGTGATCCTGCACCACCAGGGGAGTTACACCACACTCTATGGCCATCTCTCGGCATTTGCTGCGGGACTGAAAAAGGGTAGCCGGATCGCGCAGGGCGACATCATCGGCTACGTCGGTTCCTCCGGGTGGGCCACCGGGCCACACCTGCACTACGAGTTCCGCAGCAACGGGATCTACCAGAATCCCCTGACCATCGCCTTGCCCGGCGCGCCTCCGCTCTCCCCGCAACAACTAGGTCAATTCAGGGCGCAGATACAATCTCTGCTGGCTCGCCTTGACCTCATCAAGGGCAGCGATCTCGCCTTGCTCGATTAGACGGTGGCGTCACCTAGCCTGGTCGTAGGTCTGATGTCGGGCACCAGCCTCGATGGTGTGGACGCCGCTTTGGTCGAGTTTTCCGGCGCAATCCCGCGCATACTCGCCACGGCCTATCTGCCCTACCCCGACGACTTGCGCAGGCAGGCCTTGAACCTGCACCAAGAACAGCGGGGCGAGATTCACCTGGCCCAGGTTCTGGCCAACGAGTTGGCGCAAGTCTATGCGCAAGCCGTGCGCGCCGTCCTCGAGCAAGGCGCCGTACCGGCTTCGGCGATACGCGCGCTCGCCTGTCATGGCCAGACCATCCGCCATCAACCAGGACTCGGCTATTCCTTGCAACTGAACAATCCCGCACTGCTCGCCGAATTGTCCGGCATCACCGTCGTCGCTGACTTCCGCAGCCGCGACATCGCCGCGGGTGGGCAAGGCGCGCCGCTGGTGCCAGCCTTTCATGATGCACTGTTCCGTGATGCGACGCGACACCGCGTAATCCTTAACATCGGCGGCATCAGCAATATCACTGATCTCGCGCCGGGCCGGCCCACCAGCGGCTTCGATTGCGGCCCGGGCAACCTGCTGCTCGATGCCTGGGCTCAACGTCATCTCGGAACGCCTTTCGACGAAGGCGGGCGCTGGGCGCAAACCGGCCAAGTCCAGACGGATTTGCTCGCGCGACTGCTCGCCCACGAGTTCTTCGCACTGGATCCGCCCAAGAGTTGCGGCCGCGAGCAGTTCAACCTCGCCTGGCTGACTGGCTGCCTATCGGGAGCCGAGGCACCCGTCGATGTGCAGGCGACACTCACAGCCTTGACGGCGGCGGCGGCACAGCAAGCGATCACACGCAGCAACGGCTCCCCGGAGGAACTCTATGTCTGCGGCGGCGGCGCCCACAACATCGCCCTGCTGAGAGAACTGGAACACCGGTTGCCCACGACCACAGTCAAGACCACCGAAGCGCTGGGCTTACCGGCGGATTGGGTCGAGGCCGTCGCCTTCGCCTGGCTTGCCCAGCGCACACTGGCAGGCCTGCCTGGCAACCTGCCGGATGTCACCGGCGCACGCGGTCCGCGCATACTAGGCGCCATTTATCCGGCCTGAACGCGCTAGGGGCGCCGTAGCGCCCCTAGTCTTCGAGCACCGGATACGTTCCGCTCAGGCGGAAAAAGAGGAACCGCAACCGCAGGTGGATGTGGCGTTCGGGTTCTTGATGACAAACTGCGCGCCCTCGAGACCTTCCGAATAATCGATTTCCGCACCGACCAGATACTGGTAGCTCATCGGATCGATCAGCAAGGTGACACCGCTTTTTTCGAGAATGGTGTCGTCCTCGTTGCACACTTCGTCGAAGGTAAATCCGTACTGGAAGCCGGAACAGCCACCACCGCTGACGAATACCCGCAACTTGAGTTCCGCATTGCCTTCCTCGGTGATGAGTTCCTTCACCTTGTTGGCGGCGTTATCGGTGAAAACCACCGGCACCGGCATTTCGGCCACAGCATTCATTGGCTAAACTCCTGTTAAATTTTGATGGAAAAACTATCGCGCAATTGCCTAGGCCCTAGGCAGATGTTTCTGGTCAGTTGCTCGAAGCCAGTTTCAATTCCTGGGTCTTGCCCGTCGCCACAACCCCCTGATGCACCAAACGCCCTTGAACAACTGCGCCTAGATGAATCTCGATAGAGTTGTACTGCAAGTCTCCTGTGACCCGCGCAAGGGACTGAAGTTCCAAATATCCGCTGGAAAACACCGGCCCTATCACCGTGCCATTGATCACTAGGTGAGAGACGCTGATCTCGCCTTCGATGCAGGCATTCTCACTCACCACCAGAGTACTCAGCTGTTCGTCACTGGCGCTCACGTTGCCTTTGATCTCGCCATCGACGCGCAACCCGCCGGTGAAGGTGACGCTGCCGTTAACCCGGGTACCGGCGCCAATCAGACTATCGATACGCCCCTGCGGCTTGTTTGCTTTCTTCGGAAACATAGGCTACCTCTCTTACATCGCGGCGATCTTGGATGCCTTGAGCACGCCATCCTGCAGCAAGCGCACCTCCACGCTTCTGACCCTTGCTGCAGTGGGGACTTTGAATGTTCCTTCTACTCGACGAAAGTACTTGAATTTCAAATCGTAGTCTCGTACGACCGAAGCGCCTGCGGACGGCAAAACCATCATAACACTTTTGCCGTCCTGCAGAAGGGTGATGGCCAACTGAAGGCTACCATTGAATTCGCGTTCCTTCTTTCCCCCTTGAATGGCCACCAGCATTCTGTAGCGATAAAGGCCGGTACCGTCCGCTTCGACACGCAAACGGTTGATGCTGAGGCTGCCTTCCTTTTCCTCCGCCTGGGCCAGCGCTTCAAACACCGACAAGTCTTGCTTGAGCCGGTCATTTTCCTCTTCCAGCGCCTTGGCCTGACGAGTCAACTGCTGCTGGGCAGTGAGTTCGATCTGCAACTTGCTCTCACTGGCATCGGCCAAGCTGCGCAATCTGGCCAGCTCCAACTCCAGTGCAGACGAGTTTGCCCGCAACGTATTGAGTTCCTGTTCCGTCGCGCCACGATCAACACCGGAGAAGCGGCGCCCCGCATCATAGATCCAGCCAGCGAGGGCCAGAGACAGCGCCAGTATCGCGACGGCGCCGATGGCTCGCCAATACCAGGGCAAATGGGTGCGTACCGCCACACGGGGCGCGGATATCCCGAAACGCCCGCGCCAACGGCGCAGCGTCAAGGCAAGACGGGGATTTGCAAAAGGCCCGCGCACTCATCGATCCCAAACATGATGTTCATGTTTTGCATTGCCTGGCCGGCGGCCCCCTTGACGAGGTTATCGATCACCGACAACACCACTAGGGTGTCCCCGCCCTGAGGTCTGTGTACCGCGATGCGACAGATATTGGCGGCACGAACCGAACGGGTTTCGGGATGGCTGCCTGAGGGCAGCACGTCGACAAAAGCTTCACTGGCGTAACGTTGCTCGAACAACGACTGAAAATCCTCCTCGCGGGTAATCCGGGCGTAGAGCGTGGCATGAATACCGCGGATCATCGGCGTCAAGTGCGGCACGAAAGTCAGACCTACGGTGCGACCAGCGGCAATTTCCAGACCCTGGCGAATCTCCGGCAGATGGCGGTGGCCCGGGACTCCGTAGGCCTTGAAATTGTCGCTGGCCTCGGAAAAAAGATAGGGCATCTCGGCCTTGCGTCCGGCACCGGAGACGCCCGATTTGGCGTCGGCGATAAGATGCTCTGGATCAACGCAACCCGCCTCCACCAAGGGCAAAAAACCCAACTGGGTCGCCGTCGGAAAGCAGCCGGGGTTGGCCACAAGCCGCGCACCGCGAATCTGCTCGCGATTCACTTCGGGCAGACCATAGACTGCCTGAGCAACCAGTTCAGGACAGCCATGCGCCATGCCGTACCACTTTTCCCACAGCGGTACGTCCTTGATGCGAAAGTCGGCGGCCAGATCAATCACGCGCACCCCGGCTTCCAGCAGCGCTCTCGCCTGATGCATGGCGACGCCGTTGGGGGTGGCAAAGAACACCACGTCGCAAGTGTCCAGCGGCGAGGATGCCGGGTCGCTGAACCTCAGGCCGACTCGGCCGCGCAGACTGGGGAACATGTCGGCCACCGCCGTTCCCGTCTCTGCGCGCGAAGTAACCGCCACCAGTTCGACCTGGGGATGCTGGGCAAGCAAGCGCAGGAGTTCAACGCCTGTGTACCCTGTTCCGCCGACGATGCCTACCTTTATCATCCGTCCCCCTGGGTTCATTTGACCATTATAGTCGGAGCAACCGGGCAAGCTTGGCGCGCGCTCATGGCAAACGTAAAAGCCGCCCCAGCGTACCTGTGGGCGGCTCTTACTAAGCGTTTGGCCAGCCAGCAGCCAACAGCGTGAAACGTATTTAGCGCTTGGAGAACTGCTTGCGCCGACGCGCCTTGTGGAAGCCGACCTTCTTCCGCTCGACTTCGCGCGCATCGCGGGTAACAAAGCCCGCCTTGGAGAGAGCCGGCTTGAGCAGTGCATCGTAATCGATCAAGGCCCGTGTGATGCCGTGTCGGACGGCGCCGGCCTGGCCGGATTCGCCGCCACCGGTGACGTTCACCATGATGTCGAAGGTGGCACCGTGCTGAGTCAATTCGAGCGGCTGACGCACCACCATGCGACCGGTTTCGCGCGAGAAGAAATCATCCACCGGCTTGTCATTGACGATGAACTTGCCAGAGCCTTGTTTCATGAACACGCGCGCCACAGCAGTCTTGCGACGCCCAGTTCCGTAATAATAATTCGCTGCCATAACGGTTCCTATCAAACGACCAGCGGTTTCGGCTGCTGCGCGCTATGAGGATGCGCGGTGCCGGCATAGCATTTCATTTTTTTCAACATTGCATAGCCCAAGGGACCCTTGGGCAGCATGCCCTTGACGGCCTTCTCCAAGATTCGCCCAGGGAAACGCTCCTGCAGTTTCTTGAAATTCGTTTCGTAGATACCGCCGGGATAACCGGTATGGCGGTAATACTTCTTGTCCTCAGCCTTGTTGCCGGTAACGCGCAGCTTCTCGACATTGACTACGACGATATAGTCGCCGGTATCGACGTGCGGCGTGTATTCCGGCTTGTGCTTGCCGCGCAGGCGGCGTGCGAGTTCGGCGGCCAGCCGGCCCAGCACCTTATCAGTGGCATCAACTATGAACCAGTCGCGCGTGACTTCATGCGGCTTGGCGGAAAAGGTCTTCATGGGGTTCCTCAGCATCCATCGCCCGGACAGGGGCTCATTTCGGAAACCGCGCATTGTAGGACAGCAACGGCCCGTCTGTCAAACCGCATCCGACATGCGGCGCTCCGATGCGCGGCAGACGCTACAATACGGAGAGATCAATAGTAAGGGATAGCGAACATGGAATGCAGCGTACGATGGATTGATGGGGGCATGAGCTTCGTCGCCGAAACCGGCAGCGGCCATCTGGTGACAATGGATGGCGCACCCGATGCCGGAGGGCGCAATCTGGCGCCCAGACCGATGGAACTGGTTTTGGCCGGCGCGGGCGGCTGCAGCGCTTTCGATGTGGTAATGATCCTGAAACGCGGGCGCCAGGAAATCACCGGCTGCGAGGCGAAACTGCATGCGGAGCGCGCCGAAGCCGACCCTAAGGTGTTCACCAAAATTCACTTCCACTTCGTCGTCAGGGGCAGGGGACTGAAGCCCGAAGCCGTGGAGCGCGCGATCAAACTTTCCGCCGAGAAATACTGCTCGGCCTCGATCATGCTGGGCAAGACGGCAGAGCTCAGCCACGACTGGGAGATCGTCGAGGCGGACTAGCACCTGCTTCGCTGGCACAAGAGCCCTGGGTTGTCTTTCAGACAACGACGGGCTCTAGATGCGGTAGGCGGCGCCCTTCATCAGTTTCGAAGCCAGCAGCATCGCCGCCTTGACCGGCCCAGGCAATTCCCTGGCGCCCAGGCGTACCGCGGCTTGCGCGTGACCGGCTTCGTCGGCCCGCATCTGCTCGAGGATCTCCCAGGAGCGGCGGTCCTGCCGGGGCAGGCGCGCCTTGTGGCGTTCCAGATGAGACTCGACCTGACGCTCGGTCTCGGCGAGAAAGCCCAGATTCCAGGCATCGCCGAACTTGCCTGCAAGCACCCCAAGGGCCAGCGCGCCGCCATACCACAACGGATTGAGCAGGCTCTTGCGCCCGCCCAACTCGGCGATGCGCCTCTCGGTCCAGGCCAGATGCTCGGTCTCCTCCCAGGCCGCTTGGCGCAGCGCAGCGCCGATCGCCGGATCGTGCGAAGTCAGCGCCTGGCCTTGGTACAGCGCCTGGGCGCAAATCTCTCCGCAGTGATTAACGCGCATCAAGGCGGCGGCATGGGCGCGTTCCGCTGCGGTCATGTCGCCTTCGGGCTCTTCCGCGCCGGGCACGGCACGCGCCGTCGGCGCCGGCGCAAACAGCGTGCGCAAGGCCCGGTCGACTGCAATGATCAGCGGATCAAGCATTAGCGGACATCCGAGTCGTGGCCGACCGGCATGGTCCAGTGCGGCTTCTTGTCGGCGGGATGGAACAGCAGATAGCGGGCCAGTTCGGTCAGCGCACTTTGATAGACGAAGCGCTTGAATTCGATCACCGCCTCGAGCGGCACCCAGTATTCGTTCCAGCGCCAGGCATCGAACTCCGGGTGATCGCTGGCCCGCAGGCAGACATCGGAATCGCGGCCGACCAGACGCAACAGGAACCAGATCTGCTTCTGGCCCTTGTAGGTATTGCGCCATTCACGGCGGACCCAGTGCTTGGGCACGTCATAGCGCAGCCAGTCCCGGGTACGACCGAGGATCTCGACATGTGTCGGCATCAGGCCGATTTCCTCGTGCAGCTCGCGGTACATCGCCTGCTCGGGCGTCTCGCCCCTATTGATGCCTCCCTGCGGAAACTGCCAGGAATGTTCGCGGATGCGCTTGCCCCAGAAAACCTCGTTGCGGCCGTTGACCAGGACAATGCCGACGTTCGGGCGATAGCCTTCACGGTCAAGCATGATGCTACCTTCAATTCTTCAATTGGACTGGCTGTATTTTTTCACAGTTTGGCTGCGAATAGAAGGCGTGGCGAATCGATAACCGAAAGGAGCGCAGCCAACTCGGGCTCCGTGGCCGCGGTAGAATCTCGTTATTCGCATTTTCCGGACACTTACATGCGCGCCAGCCAGTTCTTCATCTCCACCCTCAAGGAAGCCCCATCCGACGCCGAGATCATCAGCCATCAGTTGATGTTGCGCGCCGGCCTCATCCGCCGCCTGGCCGGTGGCATCTATACCTGGATGCCGCTGGGCCTGCGCGTCCTGCGCAAGGTCGAAGCGATTGTGCGCGAGGAAATGAACCGGGCCGGCGCGATCGAGTTGTTGATGCCGGCGGTGCAACCGGCCGAACTGTGGCAGGAATCCGGACGCTGGGAACAGTATGGGCCGGAACTCTTGCGCTTCAAGGATCGCCACCAGCGAGACTTCGTCGTCGGCCCGACCCACGAGGAAGTCATCACCGACGTGGTTCGGCGCGAGATCAAGAGCTACCGCCAACTGCCGCGCCACTTCTACCAGATCCAGACCAAGTTCCGCGACGAGATCCGTCCTCGTTTCGGCGTCATGCGTGGGCGCGAGTTCCTGATGAAGGACGGCTACTCCTTCCATGCCAGTTTCGAGGACTTGCAGCGCGAATATACCTGCATGTACGAGACCTACACGCGCATCTTCACCCGGCTGGGCCTGTCTTTCCGCGCCGTGGCCGCCGACCCCGGCTCGATCGGCGGCACCGGTTCGCATGAGTTTCATGTGCTGGCCGATTCCGGCGAGGACGCCATCGCCTTCTGCCCGGATTCCGACTATGCCGCCAATGTCGAACTGGCCGAGGCGCTGGCGCCGGCCGGCCCGCGTCCGTCTGCAAGCCAGACGATGCGGGAAGTGGCGACGCCGGGCAAGATCAAGTGCGCTGATGTGGCGGAGTTCCTGGGACTAGGCATAGCCAAGATGGTCAAAGCCATCGCCATCATGCGCGAGGACGAAGCGCTGCCGTTTGCCCTGCTGCTGTTGCGCGGCGACCATGACCTGAATGAAATCAAGGCGCAAAAGATCGTCGGCCATTTCCGCTTCGCCCACGATGAAGAGATCGAGCAGCACCTTGGTTGCCGCCCCGGCTACATCGGTCCGGTCGGAACAAATGACATTGCCGTGATCGCCGACCACAGCGTCGCCGCCATGAACGACTTCGTCTGTGGCGCCAACAAGCCGGGCTACCATCTCGCCGGCGTGAACTTCAGCCGGGATCTGCCGCTGCCGGCAAAGGTGGCAGACATCCGCAACGCGGTTGCGGGCGACCCCTCACCCGACGGCAAAGGCAGCCTGGAAATCTGCCGCGGCATCGAGGTCGGCCACATCTTCCAACTGCGCAGCAAATATTCCGCGGCCTTGAAATGCAGCTTCCTGAATGAGCAAGGACAGCCCCAGATCATGGAGATGGGCTGCTACGGGATAGGCGTCTCACGCATCGTCGGCGCGGCCATCGAGCAGGGCCACGATAGCCGCGGCATCGTATTCCCGAGTGCAATCGCACCCTTCCAACTCGTCATCGTACCGGTGGCCTACGGCAAATCGGCGCTCGTTCGCGAGGCAGCGAACCGGATTTACGACGAACTTTCCGCAGCGGGCATGGACGTCATGCTCGATGACCGGGATGAGCGCCCCGGGGTGATGTTCGCCGACTGGGAACTCACCGGCATCCCGCATCGCTTGGTGATAGGCGAGCGCGGCCTGAAGGAGGGGATCGCCGAATACCAGGGCCGCAAGGACGCCGAGGCGGCAAAAGTGCCGCTGGCCGAGATCATCGCCTGGGTTCGCTTGAAAGTATGCGGCTGAGCGGAAACTTCCTGCCGGCAGTGCTGCTGGCGTCAGCCCTCGCGCTTGGGCTGACGCAGCGCGCTGTTGCCGGCGAGCAAGCCTACGAACCCCTTTCCGCCAGCGTCCAGGCGGCTCTGCACGCGGCGGTTTCCGACCGCGCTGCGCCGGAGACGGGGTTCCCTAGCGCCGACGAGAAGTCGAACTGGCTGGCTGAAATGTCCCAGCGCCTCGACCGACGCATGACCGACCACGCCGCACGCCTGGAATTTCTCAAGACTGTCTATTACGAGGCCAAGCGCGCCGGCCTCGACCCGCAACTGGTGCTGGGTGTGATCCAGGTGGAAAGCGGATTCCACAAATACGCCGTGTCACGATCCGGCGCCCGCGGCTTCATGCAGGTGATGCCGTTCTGGGTCAAGCTGATCGGGCAAAAGAACAACAATCTCTTCCATCTGCGCACCAACCTGCGCTACGGCTGCACCATCCTGCGCCACTACCTCGACATCGAACACGGCGACATCTACCGTGCGCTCGGCCGCTACAACGGCAGCCTCGGCCAGCCCGAGTATCCGAACATGGTGCGGGGCGCGTGGGAAAACCAGTGGAACTGGCGCCCTAGGGTTATGCAGTCATTGCGATGAGCTTGGGCTAGCCGGGTCTCGCTGCCCAGAAGACGCATTTGACGAATGGCTAGGCGATGACCGGTTACCGAAGTGGCGCAGTCGTTTCAGTTGAGCTTGCTGCGAGTCATCTCAAAGTTGCCGTTCAAGGCCGACCAGCGGCAATTCACGCCACGTTCCAGTCACTCGTCCAGCGCTGAAATTTGGTGACCAGCGGGGGGACTTAGTCATTTCAACAAAGTTCTGAATAGAAGATCCGGTTCAACTGGCCGTTGCAGCGCACTTTGCGGCCGCTCAAGCGTTTGAATCATAGAACCGAACGAGGTTACGCCCGGCCTCCTTTGCTTGATACATTGCCTGGTCGGCCCACTTGAGGATCTCGTCCTGGCTGGCCTCGTGATTGTAGTACATGGCCACGCCGATGCTCACCTGACAATGATGTTCGACGGTCATGTCGGGCTTCCCGCCGGTTCTTATCGTTAGCAGATAGGGTTCCGCCAGGGCGAGGCGAATCTTTTCGGCAATGATTCCGGCCTGCTGGGTCGACTCGGCTTTATCCGCATAGAGTTCGCCCAGCATCACAACAAACTCATCGCCACCGAAGCGGGCCACGGTGTCCAGTTCGCGAACGCAACTCTTCAGCCGACCCGCTGCCTCGATCAACAGCATGTCGCCGACTCCGTGCCCATGGGTATCGTTCAAAGGCTTGAAATTGTCCAGATCAAGGAACATCAGTGCGCCATAACAGCCGCTGCGCTTGCTTGCAGCCATGGTCTGGCTCAGCCGGTCGTTGAGCAGACGACGGTTCGGCAACTGGGTGAGCGTGTCATAGGTCGCCAGCTGACGCATTTGGTCCTCCATCTGCTTGCGCTCGGTGACGTCGACGATGAGGCCAAACCACAAAATGGTTCCATCTTCCTGTGGTTCAGGTGACGAAGTGAAGTGCAGCCACCTCAGCGTTCCTCCGACCGGAACTCGACCAATCCAGTCAAATGGCCGCAGTTGTTGAATTCCCTCCTGATTCAAGTTGACAAACGACTCCCTGTCATCCACATGTATCGCTTGGAAAACGACTGTGGCATCGGCAACAAGGCTGTCAACGCTCAGGTTGAGCATTTCCGCCATCCTCGGGCTGGCGTAGTCGAGCGCGAACGATCCGTCCGGCTTGCTGCGCAGGAGGTATATGCCCACAGGAATTCTGGCGGCCATCGCGTCGTATTGATGCTTGCTCTTGCGAAGCTCTTCCTCCCCCTTCCCCAATATCCCCAGCAAGCCATTAAATCCGCTGATCAGAACGCCGATTTCGTCATACCTGGCGATGGGTAGGGGCTGTGGAGGCTGGTTTTGACTCTGCAGGGAGGCTAGCGTTTTGGCGGCGCTAAGTATCGGTGCAAGCTGGCGCTTCAACATCCACCAGGTCAAAGCGCCTGCGAGCAGAGTGAGGACAATGGTGGCGATCAGAATGCGCCGCTGCATATCTTGGATCGGCGCAAAAGCTTCCGCGGTAGGCAGATTGGCCGCTAAGTACCAGCCCGTCACTGGAACGTTCGCGACCGAATTGAGTATTTCCACGCCGACTGCATTGACGTAAACAACATAACCTTCGTAGCCCTGAACAAAGCGGTCGATCTGTGGGTTGATACCGCGTGCGGGGAGGGATTGCATGATCCGGCTCTTGTCGGTGGCAGTTACAATCAACCGCTGCTGCGGCGCGATTAGCAGGTAGCCGCCGGTCCTGCCGTAGCGATTTTCCCCGATGCGGTCGAGAAAATTCGGTTTGGCGAGATTGATCACGCCAAACAGTGCGCCGATTACCTTACCGTCAGCATCGCGGATCGGCGCGTTGATGTTGAATAGCGGCTCATGCAGGACTCTCCCCAGCACCGGGTGACCGATGACGGTCCTGCCTTCTTTCAGGGCAAGATATGTTGCTTCGTTGTTGAAATAGTTCGTTCCCCGGCGATTTGAAACGACCGGAGCATCGGCAACGGCTGTGCCGTCAGCCGTTACGGCAACGACTCCGGCATTGAAAAAATCGACAAAAACCTGGCGCTCGAGCATCTGCTGAAGGGCGGCGGGATTGCCCAACAAGGACTGGTCAATGGAGAGAGCGACTTTTTCCAGGGTCTTTATCCGTAATGCCAGTCCTTCATTGATTTCGGCGGCCACAAAAGATACCGTCGAGAACTGTTGTTCACCCAACTGACGTTCCATATCCTCACGCAGCGAGCGGCTGACGTAGAGCGCCAGCGAGCAGATGCTGATGACGAAAATCGCCAAAGTGAACAGGGTCACTCTGGTCTTGAGCGAGCGCCACTGGGAGATATTCAGATCCATGGGATTATTCTCAGATTGGCCCATTGCGCCCATTCCCCTCTGCACCGCCGAGCCGGGGCGAGACCCGGCAACAGCAAATCCCTCAGCGCATCCCCGGCATCATGCCCTTCATGCCGCGCATCAGTTTCTGCATGCCGCCCTTGGAAAATTGCTTCATCATCTTCTGCGTCTGCTCGAACTGGTTCAGCAGGCGGTTGACCTCCTGTACCTGGACGCCGGCGCCGCTGGCGATGCGGCGCTTGCGGCTGGCCTTGAGGATCTCCGGCTTGGCCCGTTCCTGCGGGGTCATGGAGTTGATGATGCCCTCGATGCGGCGTATCGATTTGTCCTCGACCGCGCCACCCGCCTGCTGTGCCGCTTGGGCGAACTGCGCCGGCAGTTTTTCGAGCATGCTCGACAAGCCGCCCATCTTGCGCATCTGGCCGATCTGTTCCTTGAAGTCATTCAGGTCGAAACCCTTGCCCGATTTGACCTTCTGCGCGAAAGCCTGCGCCTTGTCCTGATCGACGCCGCGCTGCGCATCCTCGACCAGGCCGAGAATGTCGCCCATGCCGAGGATGCGCGAAGCCATCCGCTCGGGGTGGAATTCCTCCAGGCCGGAAAGCTTCTCCCCGATGCCGGCAAACTTGAGCGGCTTGCCGGTCACATGACGCACCGACAATGCCGCGCCGCCGCGCGCATCTCCATCCAGTTTGGTGAGGACGATGCCGGTCAGCGGCAACGCTTCGTTGAAAGCCTTGGCGGTATTCACCGCGTCCTGGCCCTGCATAGCGTCCACCACGAACAGCGACTCGATCGGGTTCAAGACAACGTGAAGTTCCTTGATCTCGGCCATCATCGCGCTGTCTATCGACAGGCGCCCGGCGGTATCGACGAAAAGCACGTCGTAGTAATGCTTTCTGGCGTAATCGAGGGCGGCCGCCGCAATGTCCTTCGGCAACTGTTCTGCGCTTGAGGGGAAGAAATCGATGCCCGCCTGGAGGGCTACAGTCTTCAATTGCTCGATCGCGGCCGGACGATAGACGTCGCAGGACACTACCAGTACCTTCTTCTTCTGCCGCTCCCTGAGCCACTTGCCCAACTTGGCCGTGGTCGTGGTCTTGCCCGCGCCCTGCAGGCCGGACATCAGGATTACCGCCGGCGGCTGAGTCGCCAGATTCAGGCCGACATTGCCCCCGCCCATCAGTTCGGTCAGTTCGCGATGCACGACCCCGACCAGCGCCTGTCCAGGGGTCAGCGAAGCGATTACTTCCTGGCCGACGGCCTTCTCCTTCACCCGGGCGATGAGTTCCTTGATCACCGGCAGGGCGACGTCGGCTTCGAGCAAAGCCATGCGCACTTCGCGCAGCATCTCCGTGATGTTGTCTTCGGTCAGTCGCGCCTGACCGCGCAGCGTCTTGACGACTTTGGCGAGGCGTTGGGTAAGATTGTCGAGCATGGCAATATTTGAATGCGATTGAGGTAAACTGCGCGGATGCCCGAGATTCTACTGCATTCGATGCTGCTGCACTTCCTCGCCGCCGCCCTGTATGCGGGACTCGCGGCATATTCCTGGCGCAGCGCGGCGCTGGGGACTCCCGGCCTGCGGCAGTGGGAGCGGATACTGCTCCTGGTGGCCTTGGTGATCCACGGCATCACGCTCGCCCATGAGATCTTCGCCGATGGCGGCATGCGCTTTGGCTTCTCCGTGTCGCTCTCGATGATGATCTGGCTGGCGATCGCACTGTATTGGATCGAAAGCCTTTCGACGCGCATGGAAGGCCTGCAGATGCTCGGCCTGCCGCTTGCTGCCGTCTGCGTCCTGTTGCCGGCCCTGCTCCCTGGCCAGCCCCTGCATGTCAATAGCGATTCGCTGATATTCCGTAGCCATCTGCTGATAGCGATGCTCGCCTACAGCCTATTTACCCTGGCGGCGCTCCACGCCCTGCTGATGGCCGTTGCCGAAAGACAACTGCACAAGGGGCGCCTGTCGCCGCTGCTCGCCCGCCTGCCGGCACTCATGACGATGGAAGCCCTGCTGTTCAGTCTGATCAATGTCGGCTTCCTGTTGCTGACGCTGACGGTGGTATCCGGCGTGTTCTTCTCGGAGAAACTCTTTGGCAAGGCGCTATCGTTCGACCACAAGACGGTATTCGGACTCATCTCCTGGTTCATTTTCGCCGCGCTTTTGCTCGGGCGCCACCTGCGCGGCTGGCGTGGCCGGCTGGCGCTGCGCTGGACCCTCTCCGGCTTCGTCGCCTTGATGCTGGCCTACGTCGGAAGTCGCTTCGTGATCGAGGTGATCCTGGGCCGGGCCGCTTGATCCAGAGCACATTTTCTACACTACTGAGAAGTTCCCGGAGCTGAGAGGTTCCTGGAGCAACCTGAAGCTCACAAAGGAGAGCAGCACATGGCAACATCGGCAACAGGAACCCCCCCCGTTTCGGCGGGCGCGCCGGACCCGAAACTGATCGAGGATCTGGTTGCGGCCAACCGCATCCTGGCACAGCAAGGAGTCGTCGACGGCTTCGGCCATGTCAGCGCGCGCCATGACAAGGATCCGCAGCGCTTTCTGCTGGCGCGGAGCATGGCGCCGGCCCTGGTGACCGCCGCCGACATCATCGAATTCGACCTCGATGGCAATGCGGTGAATGCCGAGGGGCGCACCGTCTATCTGGAAATCTTCATCCACGGCGCCATCTACAAGGCCAGGCCCGATGTGCGCTCGGTGGTGCACAGCCATTCGCCGAGCGTGATTCCCTTCGGCGCCACCGGCGCCAACCTGCGGCCGATCTACCACATGAGTTCGTTTCTCGGCAGCGGCACGCCGATCTTCGACATCCGCAAGAAAGCCGGCATGACCGACATGCTGATTCGCAACAACCAGCTCGGCGCCGACCTCGCCAGCGCGCTCGGCGACCACGCCGTGGTGCTGATGCGCGGCCACGGTTCGACCGCCGTCGGCGACTCGATCCCGCAGGCGGTATTCCGCGCCGTCTACACCGAAACCAACGCCCGCCTGCAGGCCGAGGCCGGCAAGATTGGACCGATTACCTTCCTCGATCCCGAAGAAGCGAAGCTGGCCACCGCGACCAACAACGGCGTAATCACCCGTCCGTGGGAGCTCTGGAAAAGAAGCGTCGGCAAGATCGACTGAGGTTTCGGGGAGTCCCGCGGGGATTCCCTGCGATCGTAGGTCGGGCTGGAGCCCGACCTACATTCAGCTCTGCAGGATAATCCCCAGGCGTGCCGCCAGCGAGGCCGCTGCGACGGCGTCGGGCGCGCTGACCGCGTGGCCGACGCCCAGGTAGCGTTCCGCGACCTGGGCGTCGCCGAGCAATTCCCGGCCCGTTCCTGACAGCACCACCCGCCCCGCCTCCAACACGTAGGCGCGGTCGGCAATGGCCAGGGTCTGCCGCGCATTCTGCTCCGAGAGCAGGATCATCAGGCCCTGTTCGCGCAGGCTGGCGATCAGGCGGAAGGTCTCGCTCACCAGGAGCGGCGACAGGCCGAGGGAAGGCTCGTCGAGCAGCAGCAGGCGCGGCCGCGACATCAGGCCGCGGGCGATGGCGAGCATCTGTTGCTGGCCGCCGGAGAGATTCCCCGCCGGCAGTTGCAGGCGCTCGCCGAGCACCGGGAAACGCGCGCACATGTCGGCCATGCGCCGCGCCGCCTCATCATCATCGAGCCGGCGATGGGCATTGCCGCCGAGCCAGAGATTCTCTTCTATCGATAGGCCGGCGAACACCTGCCGGCCTTCCGGGACATGAGCCAAGCCGCGGCGCACGCGCTCCCTGGGCGAGAGTTGCTCGATCCGCTCACCGTCGAACAGGATCTCTCCGCTGCCCACCTTGAGCAGACCGGAGACCGCCTTCAGCAGGGTGGACTTGCCGGCGCCGTTGGCGCCGATCAGGGCGACGATTTCGCCGGCATTGACCTCCAGGCTGGCGTCGTGCACCACGTCATCCGCTCCATAACCCGTCGTCAGTCTGCGTACCTCAAGCATCGGCGGCCCCCTCATCTTGGCCGATATAGGCCTCGATGACCCGGGCATCGGACTGCATTTGCGCCGGCGTGCCGCTCGCCAGCAGTTTGCCCGCATCGAGTACCACCACCTGGTCGGCCACGCCCATCACCAGCGACATATTGTGTTCAACGACCGCGACGGTGATGTTGTTGGCACGCACCGCGCGCAACAGCGCCGCGAGTTCGGCGGTTTCGCTGTCGTTCAGTCCCGCCGCCGGCTCGTCTAGTAGCAGCAGGCGCGGCCGGGCCATCAGGGCGCGCACGACTTCGAGCAGTTTCTGCGCGCCCATCGGCAATTCGGTGGCCGGGACCTGGCGCTCTGCGGAGAGGCCGACCAGTTCCAGCAGCGCCTCGGCGCGGCGGATCAGCGCACGCTCTTCGCGTCGGGACTGGCCCGACCAGAACATCTGCCGAAGCGGCCCGGCGCGCACCTGCAGGTGCGCGCCGACCAAGGCGTTTTCCAGCGTCGTCATGCCCGGAAAGATCCGCGCGCTCTGGAAAGTCCGCACCAGTCCCAGCGCGGCGATCCGCCCCGGCTCCAGACCGGTCAGGGAGGCGCCGAAATAGCGCACCTCGCCAGTGTCCGGACGGAAAAAATTGGTGATCAGATTGAACACCGTGGTCTTGCCGGCGCCGTTCGGGCCGATCAGCGCGGTCAGGCTGCCGGAAGGCACGTTGAAGGACACCGAGTCGACAGCGCGCAGGCCGCCGAAGGTCTTGCATAGGTCGACGACCTCGAGAGCGGCCGCGCTCATCTACCCTCCGCTTTGGAAGAACTTGTGCCGCGCGCAGCGAACAGTCGGCGCAGGCGTTCCGCCGCCGCGCCGAAGATGCCGCCGGGCAGGTAACGCACCGCCAGGACCAGCAAGGCGCCCGTGGCCAGGGTTTTATAGGCCGCCAGGGGCTGGATGATGGTCGGCAGCAGCGTCAGCAGCGCAGCCCCGAGCAGGGGCCCCAAGAGCGTTCCTTCGCCGCCCAGGACGAGCATCGCCAGCAGTTCCAGGGAGCGCGGCGTGCCGACCATGTCGGGCGAGAGAAAGTGGAAGTAGAAGGCGTACAGGCTGCCCGCCAGCGAGGCCAGCGCCGCGCTGATGCACAGCGCGATCAGCTTGTAGCGGGCGACGTTGATACCCAGTGCGCCGGCCGCGGTCTGGTCGGTGCGCACCGCCTGGAGCGCCCGGCCGAAGGCAGAACGGACGCCGCCCAGGAGCAGCAGCACCAGGACGACGATCAGGGCAATGAGCAGGTAGTACATCTTGATCGAGGTATCGAAGACCAGCGGCCCCAAGGCAAAGGAGGGAATGCCGGTGAGGCCCGAGGGGCCGCCGGTGACCTCGGTCAGGCCGACCGCGAAGGAATCCACCAGCAGGCCGAAAGCCAGCGTCGCCAGGGCCAGGTAATTGCCGCGCAGGCGCATCGTGAATAGGGACAGCAGTGCCGCGCAGGCCACCGAGAGCAGCATCCCTGCCGCGCATCCGGCCAGCGGCGACCAGCCGTAATTGGTGGCGAGCAGCGCCGCGGCGTAGCCGCCGATGGCCATGAAGCCCGCCTGACCCAGGCTCACCTGGCCGGCATAGCCCATCACGATGTCGAGGCCGAGCAAGGCGACGAACAGGATGCAGGTGATCACCAGCGAACTCATCACGCTGGCCGAGGGTTCGAGCGCGGGCAGCGCGATCGCCGCCAGCACGGCGACCACGCCGAGGATCAGCGCGCCCCGCCCCTGCAGACGAACGATGGGCGGGTAGATGCGCTGCTCCTCGCGGACGTCGGTGCGCCGCGCCAGGCCCGAGGCGAACAGCCCGTTCGGCCGCCACAACAGGACGACGAGGAGCAGACCGAAGGCGAGGGAATTGGCGAACAGCGAGGAGACATAGCCGGCGGCGAGTTGCAGCACGACGCCGAGCAGCAGTCCGCCGACGACTGCGCCGAGAAAGGAACCGAGCCCGCCGATCGCCACCGCGATGAAACCGAAAATCGTGAAGAAGCGTCCGGTGTCGAACTGCAGCGAGGTGATCGGTCCGACCACGATGCCGCCCAAACCACCGATGAAGGCGGCGAGCGCGAAACTGGCCAGGGTCACCCGCGGCACGTCTATGCCCATCAGTCGCGCCGCCAGGGGATTCTCGGCGCAGGCACGCAGCGCCTTGCCGGCAGCGCTCTTCATCAGCAGATACCACAGGCCGAAGATGATCAACGCCGCCGTGCCGGCGATCCAGAAACCCTGGGTGGTCATGCGCACGCCGAAGAACTCGATCGGCGCCTCGCCGGAGAACGACGGCAGGGCATAGGGCTGGCTGCCCCAGACCACCAGCGCCAGACCCTCCATCAAGGTCAACAAGCCGGCGCTCAGGATCAGCATGCTCGAAATCGGCAGCCGGGACAGCGCCGGCACGAACACCGCCGCGCCGATGGCCAGTCCGACCAGCGCGGTCATCGCCGCGGCGCCCACGGCGGCCAAGGCCACCGGCCAGCCGAAAGTCTGATCGAGCGAATAAGTCAGCAGCGCGCCGAGGATGCAGAATGCGCCCTGCGACAGATTGATGATGCCGGTGACCCGATAGACCAGCGAATAGCCCAAAGCGACAATGGCAAACACGCTGCCCTGCAGCAGCCCGCCGATGACGATCTGGATGAACTGATCCATGGGAATTAGGTCGAGCCAAACTGAACGTGGTTTTTTCTTCGATGTCCGGAAAGGCGGCAGAGTACGAACAAGGGGAGACCCTCCCCTTGTTTATCCCCCGTATGGGTACAAGGGGGCGTGCCCCCTTGTAAATCCCCCGGAAACCGGCGCTGCGAAAACATCTGCTCTATCTCACGTGCTACTTTGCCAGCGGGATGCCGGTGGGCTGGCTCATTGTTTCCCAGCTTTGCCGGCCGGCGTCCCAGCGCGTCACCACGGCATTCTGCACGCTCAGGCCGCGCTGCGGCACCGCCTCGAAGTCGACCATGCCGTTGATGCCGGGATGGTTCTTCATGTGCGCCAGCGCCTCGCGCACCTGCGCCGCAGTGGCATTCGGTCCGACCTTCTTCAGCGCATCGATCAGCAGCATGGCCGGAGCCCAGCCATGATTCGAAGCCACATCAGGCGCCGCGTTCTCGGCCTTGTAGGCAGCGTAGAACTCGTCCTGCGCCTTCTTCACTTCCGGCGGAACTTTCACGCTGGCACTCTGCGCCGCCCACAGACCGACGGGGAAATACAGATCCTTGGGCAGGAAGGCGGCGTACTGCTTCATCTGGGCGTAGGTCATGTTGCCATCGGTGGTCGCCACCGGCACGTTCAATCCGGCCTGAATGATACCCTTGAAGATGGTGGCGATCGGTGCGCCAGTACTCCATGCGATGAAGGCCTGCGGTTGCGCCGCCTTGACCCGCTCGATCTGCGCCGAGACGCTGACGTCGGTCGGATTGAAGTGGGCGCGCTCGACCATCACCATGGCCTTGTTCTCGGGCAGCTTCATCACCTCGTCGATGCCGCGCTCGGCATCCTGGCCGCTGGCGTCGGTGCTGGTGATCAGCGCGATGCGGGTCCAACCCTTCAAGCGGAAGAAGCGGATCAACGCGTTCTCCAGGTCGTGCGTCGAAACGCTGGAAGTGAATACGTAGCTGCCCGGAGCCGGATGTATCCCCGGCGACATGCAGTACATCACCGGTCCACTCTGTTGCACCAGCGGCGCCACGGCGTTGCACATGGAAACGATCGACGGCCCAATCATCACCGCCGGTTTCAAAGCGAGCACCTGATTGGCCATCTGCACCGCGGTCTGTGGGCTGGACTGGTCGTCAAAAAAATTGAACTGCAGCGGACGGCCCTGGATGCCGCCGCCGGCATTCACCGATTTCTGCACGAGTTCCAGGGCATGCTGCTCGGCCTTGCCGAGAAACGAGGCGCCGCCGGTCAGCGGCAAGATCACGTTGATCGGGTAATTCTCGGCCGCTGCAGCAAACGTCGACACCAATGCAGCAGCCGCGAGCAATGACTTCAGCAATTTCTTCATACGGCGACACCTCCTTGAGAATCATGTTCACCACCAAGGACACCAAGTGCACCAAGAAAAACCAAACCGGAAAACAACACCCATAAACGCGTAAGAATGGTTGCCTTGATCTTCTTGGTGTCCTTGGTGGTGAGATGATTGGTTTCTTCGATTACAGGACGCACAAGGTCAGATCTTGAAGCTCTCCAGCGCTTCCGGCGCAAACAACTGTTCCGGCTGGAGCAGATGCTTGGACAGTCCCTGTTCGAAGGAATAGCGCAGGAAAGTGCTCAGGGTCTGCCGGTTCTTGTCGAAGCCATAGGGCCAGAAGTCGTCGCCCATCTCGCGCCGGGTTTCCTCCACATGCGCGGAGAGCCAGGGCAGCATGACCTTGAGCGCCGCTGTCTCGTTCAGGTCCCGGTAGGTTTCCTGTTGCGCCTGGCAAAAGGCCTTGGTCAGGGATTGCGCGACCCAGCGGTTCTGTTCGTAGATTTCGCGCCGTATCACCACCGTATGCATGATCGGAAAAATCCGCGTGCGCCGGTAGTAGTCCTGCTCGACCGAGGTGAAGTCTTCGAACAACCGCCTGACCCGCCCGCCGCCGGTGAGAAACGAGGACGGCATGCGCGCGGTGTACAAGGCGTCGATCTCGCCGTTGGCCAGCATCGCCGACAGGGTCTGGGTGGGCCCGATGGACTCGACCCGGATATCGGCGGGCAGGTCCAGCTTGAGCTTTTCCGGACGGCCCGGTTCCTCTTCTCCGCCGGTGACATAGGTGACGCTGTTCACCGGCACGCCGTACTCGTCCGAGAGCACGCCGCGTATCCAGACTGGCGCGGTCATCTGGTACTCCGGATTGCCGACGCGCTTGCCGATCAGATCCTTGGGCTCCTTGATGCCGCTGTCGGCATTGACGTAGATGCAGGAATGGCGAAAGAAGCGCGACGGGAATATCGGGATCGCGATGAACGGACTGTCCTTGAACAGCGACACGGTGTACGACGAGAGCGACATCTCGGCGACATCGAATTCCCGATTGCGCAGCATGCGAAAGAAGGTTTCCTCGACCGGCAGATTGAGATAATTCAGATCGATGCCGTCGGGCTGTATGCCGCCTTCCAGCAGGCTGCGGGTACGATCGTAGTTCCAGCAAGCCAGGCTCAATTTCAGTTTGGACACTTATTATCCTTTTGCAAGTCGTAAAAACAGGCGAGGCGGAACTTTGCGGCAGAATCCGATAAACATCCAGAAGTATTTTTGCAGGAGAGACCAAAGATTCCCTTACCGCTCAGCCAGGTTCCCGGCTCGTCAGGCGCTCGATGATCCGGCGCGCCCGGTTGGGCCCCGCGTCGACGTGAATATCGAGGCCATGCTGGCTGCCAAAGCGGCAGATATTCCGGTGCTGGGCCTCGATGATCAGCCGGTCTTCCTCGAAGGTCATCTCCGTCTGCCGACAAACCATCTCGCTGACGTCCGGTCGGTCCGGATGCGCATTGCTGGCCAGCGTCCAGAAATAATGCGTGGTCGTTTCCGTCTCGGGCGTGATGCCATGGAAGCCGCGCATATGAAAACCGCCGCGCCCGGGATCGTCCAGCGACTCGCTATCGACGTCGACGGCGCCGGTCCAGATGGCCAGATAGCTGACCTGGAAATCGATTTCCTGCCAGCGATCGATCCGACCCTTGAACGGCCAGGCCGCCGCATAGGTTGCCGGCGGTTCGGAATCCTTCAGCCAGCGCACCACCCGCACCTGCTCGCCGGCACTCTCGACCTTGGTCGGCGCGGCCATGTGCAGCTTGGGATTGCCGCCTATGGTACGGGCATGAACGTAGCCGAGATGACTCAGATCGAGCAGGTTGTCGTGGATCAGTTGATAAGGCGCATCGTAGTGAAATACGCCGCCGCCATACTTGTAACGCGGATCGTCATGGGCGGATATTTCCGGCGGTTCACTGTCCGATTCGCTGTCCGGTTCGGCGCCCGCTTTGAAGCCCGGTCCCGAACCAGCTTCTTCGCTCATCCAGATCCAGATGATCTGATTGCGCTCGACGACCCGGTATGAGACCACGCGCGCCTTCGCCGGTATGACTTTCTGACCGGGAATCTCGATGCACTGGCCGCCCGGTTCGTAGAGCAGTCCATGGTAGCCGCAACGGATCCCGGCCTGCTCCACGGTGCCGCAGGACAACGGCAGGCTGCGGTGGCAGCAGCGGTCCTCCAGGGCGGCGACCTGGCCATTCCGGGTGCGAAACAGGACCACCGGCCGGTTCAGCAGCGTCCGGGCGACCGGCTTGTCCTGAAGCTCCCAGGCGAATGCGGCGACATACCAACGATTCATGGCATACATCGTTCCTCCTCCGCTTACTTGCCCGGATCCTTCACCGCGTCATAGCGATCAATTTCCGTTGCCACATACTTGCCCGCAGCCTGCTTGTCGATCCTGCGGATATAGATGGTCTGGACGATATCCCGGGTCGCCGGATCGATGGCCACGGTGCCGCGCGGGCTGGTCGCGGAATAGCCCTTGAGCGCCTCCATGAACGCCGCGCCTTCCGGGTTGCCATGGGTCTTCAGCAGCGTCCTGGCGATCAGGGCCATGCCGTCGTAGGCGGATACCGAAAGAAAATTCGGCTTGTATCGGCCGCCGACCGTCTTGGCGAACTCCTCCAGAAACTTTTCATTCTCGCTGCCCGGGCGCGAGAAGGAATAGAAGCCGGCGGTATAAATGCCGAGCATCGCATCGCCCCCGGCAGTGAGCACGTCTTCATCGGCCCAGCCTTCGCCGCCGAGGAAGCGAATCCCGGCCTTGTCCAGGCCCTTCTCGCGATAGGCCTTCATGAACGAAACCATGGGCTGGCCGTTCGGCAGGAAGACGTGGATGGCATCCGGTTTCTCGTCCTTGATCCGCTGTAGGTAGGCGCTGTAATCGACGCTGGTGATCGGCACGCGCACCGAGCCGGTGATCTGCCCGCCCAGGCCGATGAAGGTCTTGGAAAACCAGTTCTCGGCGTCCAGCCCGGGCCCGTAATCGGAGACCAGCGAGAAGACGCGACGGGAGCCGGTCTTGTAGGCCCATTCGGCGAGCGGCTTGACCGACTGCGGGATGGTGTAGGAAATGCGCGCGATGTAAGGGGAGCGCGTGGTGACCACCGATGTGGCGGCATTCATCACGATCATCGGCTTCTTCGCCTGATCGACGACGCCGGCGGCAGCCAGCGCGTTCGGGGTGAAAATGAATCCCGCGATGATGTCCGCGTGATCGCGGGTGATCAGTTCGGTGGTGAGCCGCCTGGCGACGTCGGGCTGGGGTCCGGTATCGTCGCGGTAGAGGATCTCCAGCTTCTTGCCGGCGACGGTATCGCCATGGACTCGGAGATACGTCTCGATGCCGGCCTTCATCTGCGCACCGCTTTCGGCGGCGGAGCCGGACAGCGAAGTGATGACGCCGATGCGCACGGTATTGGTCTGCGCCCCCGCGGCGGACATCAGTCCTGCGAGCAGCAGTCCGGAATAGCAGAGTGCGGTCTTGATGCGGCGCATAGCCGGTCTCCTCATGTTGTCGATGGTCTGAGCGCAAGCGTTGCCGCCACCGCGCCCAGAATCATATAGAAAACTTAGCAGCCTTAGTCGGACTTTCCACGCGGGGAAAGTCCGACAGGCTGCTAGGATAGGGCAATAGAATGTTGACCAGTGCGAACCCACGGAAGGATACAGCCCGTATGAACGACATCAGCATCGGTCCCTACACCCAGACGGCGCAGGCCCGGGCCGCCTACGACAGCCGCTGGCAATTGATGATGGATTGCGTGGCGCTGCAGCAACCCACGCGCATGCCGGTGGTCCTGCATCCCACCTTCTGGCTGGCCAAATACGGCGGCGTCAGCTGCAAGGAGTTGATGTACGACTACGAGAACACCAAGGCCATCGCCGAACGGGCGATTCTCGAGTTCGAGCCGGACCTCCACAGTCCGATGGTCCTCGGCACGGCCCTGGGCCAGGTTCTCGAAGCCACCGGCTTCAAGCAGGTGAACTGGCCGGGCCACGGCGTCGGCGACAATCAGCCCTATCAATATCTGGACCGGGAGTACATGAAGCCGGAAGAGTATGACGACTTCCTCTTCGACCCGACGGGCTTTTATCTGCAGAAGTATCTGCCTCGGGTGATGGGCGTCTTCGAAGGCATCGAGGAACTCCCCTACCTGCCCGGCCTGCATTACTTCCGCCTGGTCAACGGCATCCGCGCCTTCGCCAAACCCGCCGTGCGCCAAACTTTGGAACGGATCATGAAAGCCGCCGAGGAAGTCGAACGCTTCGCCGGTCATCACCTCGACTTCACCCAGAAGCTGACCTCGCTGGGCTTTCCGCTGGGCTACGGCACCACCTCGGTGTCGCCCTACGACTTCATCGCCGACTACTTCCGCGGCACCACCAACATGATGACCGACCTCTACCGGCGCCGCGACAAGCTGTTGGCCATGCTCGACAAGGCCCGTGTCTTCCTGCTCCGGCAGACCATAGACGCCGCCCGCGCCACGGGCAATCCCGTGGTCTTCATTCCCATCCACTGGGCGCCCGACGCCTTCATGTCGCCCAAGCAGTTCGAGACCTTCTGGTGGCCGACATTTCGCGAGATGCTGATCGGCCTGATCGACGCCGGCCTGACCCCTATGCCGCTCTGGGAAGCCGACTGCGAGAAGCGCCTGGAGATCATCAAGGACGTGCCGCCGGGCAAATGCATCTACTGGTTCGAGCGCACCGACATGGTCCGCGCCTTCGAGGTGCTGGGCGACGTGGTGGCGCTGCGCGGCAACCTGTCGCCGTCGTTGATGACCACAGGGCAACCGGCGGAGATCGATGCAGCGGTCAAGCATCTGGTGGACAATGTCTGGAACAAAGGCGGCAATCTGATCCTCGATGGCGCCTTCGGCATGCCCGACGAAACGCCGGTGGACAACGTCCGCGCGATGTTCGACGCCGCGCGCAAGTATGCAGGCTGAAGCTTGCAACATAAATTCGGCAGATCATTCACCACCAAGAACACCAAGGACACCAAGAAAAGCGAACATCAGCTTGTATGTCTGAAGTGGGACACTTCACCCATAAGGTGCGCGGTAATTACGATTTGGTTTCTGGGTACCCCTTGGTGTCCTTGGTGGTGCAAATGCTTTTTCTCGGTTCAAACCTGATCAAGGCTCCAGGACGACCAGCAGATCCTTCGGTTCCACCCTGTCGCCGACCGAGACCAGCACTTTCACCACCGTTGCATCGTAGTCGGCCCTGATGGCGGTTTCCATCTTCATCGCCTCGATGGTGATCAGCGGGCTGCCACGGCCGACTTTCTGGCCGGGCTTGACCGCGACACTGGCGATGGCGCCGGGCATGGGTGCGGCGACATGGGCCGGATTGCCCTCTTCGGCCTTGGGATGGACCTTGCGGGTCGATACCAGGCCGGCCTTGGCAATCCGCATCGGGCGCGATTGTCCGTTGAGTTCGAAGAACAGCTTGACCTCGCCCTCATCGTCGGCCTCGGTACGACCGGTCAGGCGGACCACCAGGACCTTGCCCTTGTCGATCTCTATCGCGATCTCGTCCTTCTCGTCGAGCCCATAGAAGAATACCGGGGTTGGCAGCACCGACACGTCGCCGCAATGGCGCTGATGTTCGGCATACTCGGTGAAGACCTTGGGATACATCAGGTAGGAAGCCAGGTCCGTATCGTTCACGTGACGGCCTACGGCCTTCTCTGCCTTGTGCCGTTCCGCTGCCAGATCCACCTCCGGGAGGTGGGCGCCGGCGCGGCCCTCGATGGGCGACTCGCCCCTGAGTATCCTGGCCTGCAATTCCTTGGGGAACCCCCCCGCCGGATAACCCAGTTCGCCGCGCATCATCGACACCACGGATTCCGGGAAGGAGATTTCCGTTTCCGGGTTCCTCACGTCTTCGGGCGTCAGATCGTTGGTCACCATGAACAGGGTCAGGTCGCCTACGACCTTGGACGAGGGAGTGACCTTGACGATGTCGCCGAACAACTGATTGACGTCGGCGTAAGTCTGGGCCACTTCGTTCCAGCGCTGTTCCAGCCCCATCGAGCGCGCCTGTTCGCGCAGATTGGTGTATTGACCGCCGGGCATTTCGTGGCGGTAGACATCGGAAGTGCCGGAACGGATATCGGCTTCGAAGGGCGAATAGAACTGGCGCACGCCTTCCCAATAACGGGCGAAGGGGGCGATGCGCTGAATGCTTAAGCCGGAATCCTGCGCCGTGTGTTCCAGGCCGGCGATGATGGCGCCCAGGCTGGGCTGGGAGGTCAGGCCGCTCATCGAGTCCATGGCGCCATCGACCGCATCGACGCCGGCCTCCACGGCCGCCAGCACCGAGGCGACCGCGCCGCCGCTGGTGTCGTGAGTGTGGAAGTGGATGGGCAGGCCGACTTCGTCCTTGAGCGCCCTGACCAGAGCCCGGGCTGCGGCGGGACGGCAGACGCCGGCCATGTCCTTGATGCAGAGGATGTGAGCGCCGGCCTTTTCCAGTTGTTTCGCCATGTCCACGTAATACTTCAGCTGATACTTGGGCCGGGCCGGATCGAGCAGGTCGCCGCTATAGCAGATCGCGGCTTCGCAGAGGGCGCCGGTGTCGATCACGGCATCCATGGCCACGCGCATGTTCTCGACCCAGTTGAGGGAATCGAAGACGCGGAAGATGTCCATGCCGTTGCCTGCGGCCTGCTTGACGAAGTAGCGCACCACGTTGTCGGCGTAGTTGGTATAGCCCACGGCGTTGGAACCGCGCAGCAGCATCTGGAAGAGAATGTTGGGCACCGCCTCGCGCAACCTGGCGAGGCACTCCCAGGGATCTTCCTTGAGGAAGCGCATGGCCACGTCGAAGGTCGCGCCGCCCCAGCATTCGAGCGAGAACAGTTCGGGCAGCAGGCGGGCGTAATGCGGCGCGACGGCGACCATGTCGGCGCTGCGCATCCGGGTCGCGAAGAGCGACTGATGGGCGTCGCGCATCGTCGTGTCGGTGAGCAGGATGCGCTTCTCGTGGCGCATCCACTGGGCGAACTTCTCCGGACCCAGTTGCCGCAACTTCTCCCGGCTGCCGGGTCGCGGCGGGGCACAGAGGTCCACCTTGGGCAGCAGCGGTGCGGCCAGGGCATGGGCGGGATTGACCCGGCCTTTCATCTCGGGGTTGCCATTCACCGCCACCTCGCCGATGAATCTGAGCAGGCGGCTGGCCCGGTCGCGCTTGGGCTTGAAGGTGAACAACTCCGGCGTGGTGTCGATAAAACGAGTGGTACATTCCCCGGACTTGAACGAGGGATGGGCGATGATGTTCTCGAGGAAGGCCAGGTTGGTGGACACGCCGCGGATGCGGAATTCCCGCAGCGCGCGATCCATCCGGCGGATGGCTTCCTCGGGATCGTGGCCCCGGGCGGTGACTTTGACCAGCAGGGAGTCGTAGAAGGGGGTGATCACCGCGCCGGTATAGGCGGTGCCCGCATCGAGGCGGATGCCGGCGCCTGCGGCGCTGCGGTAGGCGGTGAGCTTGCCGTAGTCGGGCGTGAAGCTTTTCTCCGGATCTTCGGTGGTCACGCGGCATTGCAGCGCATGGCCGGAGAGGCGGATATTCTCCTGCGCCGGCAGGTAGTCGTCGGCGCCGATGCGGGCGCCTTCGGTGATCCGGATCTGGGCCTTGACGATGTCCATGCCGGTGACTTCTTCGGTGACCGTATGTTCCACCTGGATCCGCGGGTTCACCTCGATGAAGTAGAAATGGCCACTGTCCGCATCCATCAGAAACTCGATGGTGCCGGCATGGGTATAGTTCACCCCGCGGGCGAGCTTTAGCGCCGACTGGAACAGGGACTGGCGTTGCGTGTCGTTCAGATAGGGGGCCGGGGCACGCTCGACCACCTTCTGATTGCGCCGCTGGACGGTGCAATCGCGCTCGAACAGATGCAGCAATTGGCCGTGGGCATCGCCCAGCACTTGGACTTCGACGTGGCGGGCGCGCACCACCATCTTTTCCAGATAGACCTCGTCATTGCCGAACGCGGCAGCGGCTTCGCGGCGGGCCGATTCGATCGCGGCGGCGAGTTCAGCCTCGCGCTCGATGGCCCGCATGCCGCGGCCACCGCCGCCCCAACTGGCCTTGAGCATCAGCGGATAACCGACCTTCGCCGCGAGCTTGCGACATTCCCCGAGGTCATGGGGCAGGGCCCCGGTGGCCGGGACCACGGGGACACCGACCCGCTCCGCCACGGCGCGGGCGGCCACCTTGTTGCCCAACTCGCGCATCACCGCCGACTTCGGGCCGATGAAGGCGATGCCGGCTTCCAGGCAGGCGTCGGCAAAATCCGGATTCTCGGAAAGGAAACCGTAGCCGGGGTGGATGGCGTCCACCTTGGCCAACTTTGCGACGCGGATGATATCGGCGATATCCAGATAGGCGGCGATGGGCTTCTTGCCTTCGCCGACGAGATAACTTTCATCGGCCTTGAAACGGTGCAAGGCGAAGCGGTCTTCGTTGGAGTAGATGCCTACGGTACGGATGCCCAACTCGCTGGCGGCGCGCATGACGCGGATGGCGATCTCGCTGCGGTTGGCAACGAGCAGGCTGCGGATCTTCTTCAAATCAATCTCCAGGAGAGCGCCGCGCCGAAACGCCGACGTCGAACGTCCGTGCGAAATTCGCCGCCGCGCGCAAATTCGCGGGCCGACAACCCTGCCACGGATACCTCTGCGCTCTACTTCGCGAGCGGTATGCCAGTCGGCTGGCTCATCGCCTGCCAGCGCTGAGCGGCTGGATCCCAGCGCGTGACCAGGGCATTCTGCACGCTCAGGCCACGCTGCGGCACCGCCTCGAAGTCGATCAGGCCGTTGATGCCGGGTTGGTTCTTCATATGCGCCAGCGCCTCGCGCACCTGCGCCGCGGTGGCATTCGGTCCGAGTTTTTTCAGCGCGTCGATCAGCACCATGGCTGGCCCCCAGGCCAGCGCCGCCGCCTCGTCCGGCGTCGCGTTGTCGGCCTTGTAGGCGGCATAGAAATCATCCTGCGCCTTCTTCACTTCCGGCGGCAGTTTCAAGCTGGCGCCCGCAGCAGCCCACAGGCCCACCGGAAAGTAGAGATCCTTGGGCAGGAAGGCGGCGTACTGCTTCATCTGGGTATAGGTCATGTTGCCGTCGGTGGTCGCCACCGGCACGTTCAATCCGGCCTGGATGATGCCCTTGAAGATGGTCGCGATCGGCGCGCCCGTGCTCCAGGCGATGAAGGCCTGCGGTTGCGCCGCCTTGACCCGCTCGATCTGCGCCGAGACGCTGACGTCGGTGGGATTGAAGTGGGCGCGCTCGACCAGCACCATGCCCTTGTTCTCGGGCAGTTTCAGGACCTCGTCGATGCCGCGCTCGGCATCCTGGCCGCTGGCGTCGGTGCTGGTGATCAGCGCGATCCGGGTCCAACCCTTCAAGCGGAAGAAGCGGATCAACGCGTTCTCCAGGTCGTGCGTCGAGACGCTGGAGGTGAATACGTAGCTGCCCGGAGCCGGATGTATCCCCGGCGACATGCAGTACATCACCGGCCCGGTCACGACCAGCGGCGCCACGGCATTGCACATGGCGACGATCGACGGCCCGATCAGCACCGCCGGTTTCAAGGCGAGCACCTGATTGGCCATCTGCACCGCGGTCTGCGGGTTCGACTGGTCGTCAAAAAAATTGAACTGCAGCGGACGACCCTGGATGCCGCCGCCGGCATTCACCGATTTCTGCACGAGTTCCAGGGCATGTTGCTCGGCACGGCCGAGAAACGAGGCGCCGCCGGTCTGCGGCAGGATCACGTTGATAGGATAATTCTCGGCCGCGGCGACGCACGTCGACGCGAGTGCGACAACCGTGAGCAATGACTTGAAGAATTTGTTCATGCGGCGACTCCCCCTTAAAAAAATATTTTTCGAGTGAATTCGGTTTCTTCGATTACAGCACACGCAAGGACAGGTCGATGGCCCGGACGTCCTTGGTCAGCTTGCCGCTGGAGATCCGGTCCACCCCGGTCGCGGCGATGTCGCGAATCGTCTCCAGGCTGACGCCGCCCGAGACTTCGAGGATGGCCCGGCCGGCATTGACGACGAAGGCGCGATGCATGTCGGCCAGGGCGAAATCATCGAGCAGGATGCTCGTCGCGCCGGCGGCCAGGGCTTCTTCGAGTTGGCCCAGATCCTCCACCTCGATCTGGATCACCACGCCGGAGTTGAGCGCCTTAGCGGCGGCGAGCACCGCGGCAATACCCCCGGCGGCGGCGATATGGTTTTCCTTGATCAGGATGCCGTCCCACAAGGCCATCCGATGATTGCGCCCGCCGCCCACCCGCACCGCGTACTTCTGCGCCTGGCGAAGGCCGGGCAAGGTCTTGCGGGTATCGAGCACGATGCAGCCTTTCGGGTTTGGCGACAGCCCGGCGATCGCCGCGACGTAGCGCGCCGTTTCGCTGGCAACGGCGGACAGCATCTGGAGGAAATTCAGTGCCGGCCGCTCGGCGCTGAGCAGTGCGCGAGCGTCGCTGGCGATCCGGCAGAGCACGGTGCCGGCAGGCACGGCTGCGCCCTCCGCGCACTGCCAATCGATGCGGGCGGCGGGATCGAGGGCATGGATACAGGCGTCGAACCAAGGCTGACCGCAGAGCACGGCGGCCTCCTTGGCCAGGACCTGCGCCGCCACTGGGTGATGCGCCGGAACCAGCAGGGCGGTCCAGTCGCAGCGTCCGATATCTTCCTGCAGCGCATCGCGGACATTGCGCGCCAGCGCCATCTCTAGGGTTTCGTTGTGTTCGAACATCATGACTCCAGGGTTAAGAGTTTTCGTCGGCAAGCCGCATTATCACCTTGCCGACGGTGCGGCGCGCGAGCAGTTCGTCCAGAGCCTCGGCGAAGCGTTCGAGCGGATAACTGGTCGCCGCCAGCGGATGCAGCTTGCCCTCGGCGTGCCAGGCGAAGAGTTGCGCGTAGCCGGCGCGGACCTGGGACTCGTAGCGCACCCGCTCGTCGACCGGCGACCAGCCGATATAGGCGCCGAAGTTGAAGCCCTGCAGCGAGAGGTTCTTGACCAGCAGGATGTTCGGCTGGATCTTCGGCAGGACGCCGCTGGCGTAGCCGATGGTAAGCAGGCGCCCGCCGCTTTTCAGGCTGCGCAGCGCGACCTCGGAGAGTTCGCCGCCGACCGGATCGAAGACGGCATCGATGCCATCGGGCGACAGGCGCCGGATCTCCTCGCGCAGGTCCGCATGGCGATAGTCGATGGCGGCCTGCGCGCCGTGGGCCAGGGCCAGGGCGCATTTCTCCGCGCTGCCGGCGGCGGCGATGACCTCGGCACCCATCGCCCGGGCAATCTCGACCGCGGCCAGGCCCGCGCCGCCCGCGGCGGCCAGAACCAGCAGCGTCTCCCCAGCCTGGAGGCGTGCGCGCCAGGCCAGCGCGCCGTAGGCGGTGCCGTAGGAGACACCGAGATGCAGCGCCGCGGCCGCATCGATGGTATCGGGCAGCGGATACACCGTCGCTTCATGGCTGACCGCCTGCTCGGCGTAGCCTCCCCAGCCGATCAGCGCCAGGACGCGCTGGCCGGGCCGGCAACTGGCGACGCCCGGCGCCGTTTCGATGACCCGGCCGACGACTTCCGCGCCGGGCACGAAAGGCAGGTCCGGCCTGACCTGATACTTACCGGCTATCCACAGGCCGATCGAGAAGCTCAGGCTCGCCGCTTCGACGGCAATGCGCACGCCGTGAGGCGGCAACGACGGCTCGGGAAAGTCCTCGACGCGAAGGTCGTGGTAGTCGCCATAGCGATGGCAGACGATTGCGCGCATTCGCTTAGCGTGGCGTACGTTGCCAAGCGCGCTGTGTCAGGGTCGAGCGCAGCGAGCCGGTTAGTAGCCTCCCCGCGAGGGGGCGAGGCGGGGTTTCGCAACGCATGCGTTGCACCGCCGCAGCCGGCAGGCAGTGCAATGTCTGCCGTGGGCCGCGAAGCGGACGGGAGGGGCGGGCCGATCTGCTAGATTGGAGCATGACGACGTTCAGCCATTTCATCATACGGGGATGGATCATCAGAGCCATGAGCGTCAGTTCAGTGGCTGTTCCGCTGATCGAGCCAGGCGTCCAGCCCCTGGGCATCGACTTCGATATCCATGGCCAGAAACTGCCGCATGGCCTCGCCCTGCAGCGCCCAACCCTGCTGCCGCGCCTCCTCGTCGAACAGCGCGGCGAGCGCAGCGCACAGCGCTTCCTGTCGCGAGTTTGCCTCACCCGCATCCGCAACGGCCAGCGCCGCGGCGACGAAACGGTCGATCAGACGGTGCAGGTCGGCGGCCAGGCGCGGAATGTCGCGAAGCTGACCGAAATGGGTCGCGTAGATGGCCTCGGGATTCATGGCCGCAAGACGCGCGACCGAGGCGTGCATGGCTACCGGATCGAACTGGGGCGGCGAGGTTTCCGGCAGGACGAAGGCGCGGCCGTCGCGGTCGAGTTCGCGGTAGGACAGTCCGAAAGCGTCGCCGGCAAAGATGTGTCCGGACATCTCGTCGACGTAACAGACATGGTGCGGGGCGTGACCGGGGGTGTCGAGCACATGGATAGCGTGCGAGCCCAGGGTCAGGATGCTGCCCTCGCCCACCTCGACGATACGCTCCGCGGCTATCGGCAGGATCTCGCCGTATTTCTCGCGCGTTTCCGCCGCGCCATAGACGGCGATGGTGCCGGCCACCAGCCGCGACGGATCCGCCATGTGGCGCGCGCCGCGCTTATGCACGGCGAGCCGCGCATTGGGCAGGACGCGCATCAGGGCGCCGGCCGCGCCGGCGTGGTCGAGGTGGATATGGGTGAGCAGGACCCAGTCGACCTCTGCCTGCGCGATACCCAGTTCAGCCAGCGCCGCCAGCAAGGTAGGCAGGTTGAGCGTGGCGGCCGTGTCTATCAAGGCGGCACGGCCATCGCGGACGACGCAGAACACCGCCGCCAGTTTCGGCCGGGTAAAGCCGCTGTCGATCGCGAATATCCCTTGGCCGTAGTCAATCGCTAATGCCATCGTGAGGCCCCTGTTTCGAGCCCGGCAAAACTGCGCATGAGATTTGAACCGAATGAGCTTTCATTGACGACGAGTCTGGATTGCCGCGTCGCTCGCGAAGACCCCTGGGGGTCTTCGCGAGCGACGCGTGGCGATCCAGTTTTTGAAGATGTATTGCAGCCGGGCATCAGCGTAGCAGATGGCCGAACTTTTCGCGTGCCTCGCGAGTTTCCTCGACGCTGAGACGGTTGACCCGCGGGAACTTGTCGCGCCAGTGGAACGGCCGGCAGGCATCGATGATCGCCCTGGAGTTGGTGTAGTTGCCCTTCTCGCGGTCGTCGGGAGCGAGGCGGGGATCGAGCGGCGTGCTCCAGGTGTTGGTGATGATGTCGATGCAGGTCGCCGGATCGGAGCGGGTGGTCATCGCCCACATCACATCCTCCAGGTTGGAGACATCGACATCCTCGTCGACCACCACTACATACTTGCCGGCATAGGCGCCGACATGGCACATCGAGGCGACATGGCCGGCCTGCTTGACATGGCCGGGATAGCGCTGCTTGATCGCGATCGCCAGCAGCATCCGCGCACCGCCCGCCTCGTGGCACCAGGCGGCGGTAATGTCGGGTACGCCGGCCTTCTCGATTTCCTGCTTGAGCAGCGCCGAGCGCACCACGGCGCGGTAGCGGGCCATCTCGTCGGGCGGGCAGAGCGGCGGGCAACCGAGAATGATCGGATTGTTGCGGTGGTAGATGGCTTTGATCTCTAGGATCGGCTCCTCGCGCACGTCGCTGGCGTAATAGCCGGTCCATTCGCCGAACGGGCCTTCCTTCTTGCGCTTGGTCGGATGCACATAGCCTTCGATGACCAGTTCGGCGTTGGCCGGAAACGGGATGCCGGTGACTTTGCCGCGCACCGTCTTCATCGCCTTGCCGCGCAAAGCGCCGATCATGTCGAACTCGCACACGCCGTAGGGCACTTCGGTGCTGGCCAGAAGGAAGGTCAACGGATCGCCGCCGACCACGATCACCGTGGGCATCGGCTCGCCGCGCTGCTCATACTTGTCGCGGTGGATGCGGCCGTGCTTGCCCGGGGAGATGTAGAAACCGACGGTCTTCTTGTCGTGAATCATCACCCGGTAGGTGCCGGCGTTGGTCCATTTCTCGTCCGGGTCCATGGTCACGTTGTAGCTGCCGGTGCCGATGTAGCGGCCGCCGTCGTGGGCGTGCCACTGCGGCGTGGGGAATTTGGTGACGTCGATGTCGTCGCCCATCAGGATGTTTTCGAAGATCGGACCGTCGGCGACTTCCTCATGCGGGATCGGCTTCATGCCGCGCAGGCTGGTTTCCAGGAAGGCCTGGGACAGTTCCAGCCGGCTCAGGTTGGGAGAAAAACCCAGGGTCATGTTCTTGCGCTTGCCGCCGAAGAAGTTCACCAGGATGCGATGGCCTTTCTCGCAGCCCGGCACTTCGTCGAAAATCACGCAGGGCGAGGCATCGGAATGCATCATCAGGTCCGCGGCCATGCCGATTTCCTTCTGCCACGAGGCGCCCTTGACCACTTCCACTTCGCCCAACTTCTCCGCTTCGGCGATCCATTCGCGCAGATCCTCGTAGGGGACCTGGCACTCCACAGCGCCCAGGACACTCTTGATTGCGTTGTCGTTCATTTCGTCTTCTCCTTTGGAAAATTCAAGTGATGCAATTGCGGGTCACGCAAATGCTCCGCGCGATTGATAGTCGGCATAAGACTCTTCAGTGATGCCTAGAAACTCTTTGAACACCAGTTCGTTGTGCGCGCCGATCAGCGGCGCTGCGGCCATCACGTCGCCCGGTGTGGCGGACAATTCGAAGGCCGAGTAGTAGCAGGAAAAATCGCCGATCGCCCCATGCAGGCGGCGCCGCCAGATGCGCCTGAAGGCGAGTTGGGGATCGCCAAACAGGTCGGCGATGTTGTTCACCGGATGGGCATGAACGCGCGCCGACTGCAACAGGGCGGCGGCGCCTTCGGCATCCTGAAGCCTGGACCATGCAGCGATGATGGCGTCTAATGCCGGGCCGTTGGCGCGGCGCGCCTGCCGGCCGGCAAAGCGCGGGTCGCTCGCCAGTTCGGGTTGCCCCATGACTTCGGCTGCGCGACCGAACTCTGCGTCGGACCAGCAGGACAATGCCAGCCATTGCTCGCCGCGACAGGGATAGGCGTCGTGCGGCGCGGCTACCGGATCGCTGTTCATGGCCCGGTCGGCGACGGCGCCGTTCTGATGATGGTCGAGCAGGGCGCCGGCGATGAACAGCAGGCCGCTTTCGTATTGCGCCAGATCGATCCACGCTCCCTGGCCATGACGCTGCTTTCGATCGAGCGCCGCGAGCACCGCCGAGGCGCCAAGGGTCGAGGCGATGAAATCGATATACGGGCCGTAGAGCAGCATCGGCGGCCCGTCCGGACTGCCGGTCAGGCCGCAGAAGCCGGCCAGCGCCGAGAGTTGCGAGCCGAAGCCCGGCGTGAATGCACGCGGTCCGGTCTGGCCCATATTGCAGCTGGAAATCATCACCACGTCGGGGTTCAGTTGCTTCGCGGTGTCGTAGCCAAGACCCAGGCGGGACATCACCTCGGGGCGCATGTTCTCGATGACGATGTCGGCCCAGCCGATCAGGCTCTGCGCCAGTTCGATGCCGGGCGCGGCCTTGAGGTCGAGCGTCACCGCATACTTGGAATCGTTGAAGATGGCGAAGCAGCCGCTGCGATCGACGCCGGGCTTGCCGTCCTTGTAGGGCGGGTATTCGTTGCGGAAACCGTCCGGGTGGCGATGCGATTCGACATGCACCACGGTGGCGCCGAAAGTCGCCAGCATCTTGCCGATATGCGGCCCGGCGGCATAGGCGCCGAACTCCGCCACCTTCACGCCGGACAGGGCTTGCCTGATGGCGCTTGCACTGGGATTGGCATCCGGAGTTGCCGCAGGTTTGGCAACGGCCGCCCCAGCCGTCGCGGTGCCGGCCAGCAGTGCCGCCAGTTCGACCGCTTCGCCGGGAAAATGGCGCAGCGGCGCGCGCGCCTGGTCGACCAGCGCGAAGCTGCCGCAATACTGGTGCGACTGGCCGTCGGCCCCGGAGAGGTCCTGCCAGAAGTTGCGCGCCGCCAGTTGCGGATCGAGGGCGATATCGGCCACGTTCGACACCGGATAACCGAGCATTTCCCGCCGGCTGGCTTCCTCCAGAAATTCACGCTTGACGATCTTGAGAAAAAACTCGGCGATCGGTTTTTCCAGCGCATCGACCTCTTCCTGGGTCGCGAACTTGGGATCGAAGCGCTTCCAGTCGATCGCTTCCAGGGCACCGAGCGGGGCTTGCCTTTCCTTCATCCAGGTGACCAACTGGGCATTGGTACGCCGGCCCGCCGGGCCGCCGTAGAGTACGAAATTCAGAAAACCGTCGGCGCACGGCCAGAAGGCGCGGTAGCGCGCGCCCTTGATCGAACGCCCGGTGACATAGGCGCCAGCCCGGGTCGGCATGCCCTGGGCCATGTCCCAGAATGCCGGTGCATGGGACGTCGCCAGGATCACCGCCGCCTGCGCCGAGACATCGACATGCTGCCCCTCGCCGGTGTTGGTGCGGTGATACAGCGCCGTCAAGGCGCCCACCGCCGCCTGCGCCCCGGCCCAGCAATAGGACTGCGGCACGCTGATACGCAGCGGCTTGCCGCCGGGCTCGCCGGCGAGCGACATAGCGCCGGAGGCCGCCGTGATTTCCAGATCGGAAGCCAGCCAGCCGGCCCGCGGACCTTCACGCCCGAAAGGCGTGACCGAGACATGAATCAGCCGCGGGTTGACCTGCTTCAGCCGAGCAACATCGAGGCAGGCGGCAAGCGCATCGCCAGGCTGCGCCGACTCGATCAGGATGTCGCTGCCGGCGATCAGGCCATCGAAGGCCTGTTCCCCGTCGGCGCCGTCCAGGGCCAGCCGAAGCAGACGCTTGTTGACGTTGTAAGCCTGCCAGTCGGCGCCGGAGATAGCCACTCCGGGCGCCTCGATCTTGATCACTTCCGCGCCGAGATCGGCCAGCAGGCGACCAGCCAGCCAGCCGATGCGGTCGGAAAGATCGAGGACGCGGTATCCGGATAACATCGCCCGCCCCTTCTCTTCGCCGAACCCGCCTAGCGTCCGGTACGGGCCAGGGACAGCACCCAACCGGCCATGCGCGCCTTCATCTTCTCGATGTCCTTCTCTTCGAAGAAGTTTTCCGGCTTGACCAGATCCACGCCATAGACCGGACGGTGGAAGTCGTTCTCGTAGCCGAAAGGCACCGTTGCGTCGATACCCATGCCGCCCTCGAAGTGGGTGTTCGAAGCAGTCCATTGCTTGTCGCCCGAGGTCATGCGCTCGGCCGGCATGAAGGTCTGGCCGCGGCCGCCGGGGATCGGATTGAGAATGTCGGTGTGCGGATTCACGCGCGTCGTCAGGCACCACATGATGTCGTCCATCGAGTAGATATCGACGTCCTCGCTGACCGCGATGGCCAGGCGCATGCCCTGCGAGCAGGACAGGATCGCGCCGAGGAAATTGCGCTGCCAGCCCTCTTCGATCTGGTTGCGCTTCTTCACCTGGATGATGCAGCCGCCCCAGTCGGTCATGCAGTAGGGGATGTGCACGTTCTGCACGATGCCCGGCTGGAGGCGCTCGCACAGGGCGTAGATCGCCGACTCGCGGACCGAGGTGTCGATGTTGGCATCGTCCGAGGTATGCACGCCGAGCGGGAAGATGATCGGCTTGCTTTCCTTCTTGCGCATCGTGATCGCGGTGACGTGGAAGGTCGGCGCCTTGTAGGCCTTGCCCATGTAGCCGGCCCACTCCGGGTGGAAGTGGAAGCGGCCCTGGACGTCGGCGGCCTCGGACTCGGCGGTCTCGTAGCGCTTGTCGCGCGGATGCAGGTAGCCTTCGAGAACGTATTCGGCATCGGCCAGGGTGTAGGCGTCGATGGTGCGGCACTTGACCAGGCGAATCGGCGAGCCCTGGATCGCGCCGGCAATGCCGACCTCGTCGCAGCCCTTGGGCAGAATCGCGTAGTCGAAGCCGGAGCCGGCGACGTAGGTGCAGGCCGGGGGAACGCCGAAGCACATGGTCAGAGGAATCGGCTGGTCATCCTTGTAGTGCTCGGTCATCACCTGCCACATGTGCGAGCCCGGGGAGATCTGGAACGTGCCGGTGTCGCCCCAGCGGAAGTTCATGCGGTTGTAGCCGATATGGCTGCCGCCGTCGAAGTAGTCGCCGATGACGCAGGAAATGCCCGAGCCGATGGTCATCTCGGTTTCCAGCGGGGTGTGGCGGATCGCGGTCAGCCACTTGTTGACATCGATGTTTTCGGTGATGACTTCTTCCTGGACCGGTGCATCCTTCTGGTCGATGATTACCGACTTCAGCGGATGGTCGATGGCGCGCGCCACCTTCTTGACGCGGTCGAGCGAATCCTTCCAGTCGAACATGTCCTCGATGACGCGGATGTCGCCGAACAGGTTGGTGATGGCGCGAGCGTGCGGCATGCCCTTGACGTTGTTGAAGAGCATCGGCAGGCTGCCGTCGAAAATCTTCTGCAGGCCGGTGATTTCGAGGTCCGGATTGACCTCCTTGTTGGTTTCGACCAGATAGCCCTTGGTGCGGAACCAGTCCAGCGTCGTGCGCAGGCTGGTGACATCTTTCTTAGAAGTATCGCTCATTGTATTTCCTCCGTTGTCTTCGGTTAAATGTAGGGTGATATTGGAATGCAGCGGCAATTAATCGGACTTCTTCTTGCGCATCTTGCCGTCCCAGCGACGCGCGAAATCGGCCGAGATGCCGAATTGGTCGAGAACCCGGGCGACGATATGATCAACCAGGTCGTCGATCGATTCAGGATGGTTGTAGAAGGCTGGCATCGGCGGCATGATCGTCACGCCCATCCGCGACAGCTTGAGCATGTTCTCCAGGTGAATGTCGGAGAGCGGCATTTCCCGCGCCAGCAGCACCAGGCGGCGCCGTTCCTTGAGGATCACGTCGGCGGCGCGGTGCACCAGGTGATCGCCGTTGCCATGGGCGATCGCCGCCAGGCTGCGCATCGAGCAGGGCGCGATGACCATGCCTTCGGTGACGAAGGAGCCGGAAGATACCGACGCGCCCATATTGCCCTCGACATGATCCACCGAGGCCATGGCCCGGACCTGTTTCGCGGTATAGCTGGTTTCGTGTTCTATGGTCTGGATCGCCCACTTGCTGAGGATCAGATGGGTCTCGACTTCGGTGCCCTGCAACGCCTCGAGCAGGCGGACGCCAAAGATGGCACCCGTAGCGCCGGTGATACCGACTATCAGCCGTTTCATTTTCCCCTCCTCGATCGATTCACCGGGCTTGCTCGCGCTTCCTGTTAATTCCATATTATGGAAGCCTACTCAAGACCAGTGTTGCTGCGAAATTCCGACAAATCCAGCCAGTAGCCCCAAACCGTTGCGAACTTTAGCAAGCTATCCGGCAACAGACAATACGTAGGACACAACAATTGTTCCATCATATGGAACCATAGGCCGGCGCCTTCCGATGCGCGACGACCCGGCCGAGGCACGCTGCCAGCCAATAGCTGTAAGCGCCCGGATTCCGCTCCACATCGGCGCTCAACTGGCTCATCTCCACCCAGCGCCAGTCGTCGGCCTCATCGCGGTTCAGCACCGGAAGCCCGTCATAGCGCCCGAAATAGACATGGTCGTACTCGTGCTCGACCAGTTGGTTGTCGAGCTTCGCCCGGTAAGTGAATTCGAATGCCTTGGAGAGTTCGCAGGCGACGCCCATCTCCTCCCACAGGCGCCGTTTGGCGGCGCCCAGGCTGTCCTCTTCAGGCCGCGGATGGCTGCAGCAGGTATTGCTCCAGAGTCCGCCTGAGTGGTACTTGGCCGAGGCCCGCTGCTGCAGGAGCAAGCGGCCGCCGGCGTCAAAAACGAAGACCGATAGCGCACGGTGCAGTTTGCCGCTGCGATGCACGGCCATCTTGCCTTCGACGCCGATCGCTCGGTCCGCCTCATCCACCAGCACCACCTGTTCTTCCATGCTGCACCCCGTGCGCCGCGATTGACTGTCCAATATATGGACTGTAAGATGGGCCACAACCGCTTACCGAATTTCCATTGCTGCCCACTGATGGAGCGAAGTCTAACAACTCAGCCGGGCCTTGACAACAAAATCACCAGCATTTAAATTTCACATAGTGGACACTTAAGAGAAACCAGCCCCATGGACAAGATCAAACCCGGCGCCGGCACCCAGAGCATCGAGCGGGCCGCCCATGTACTGCGCATCATCGCCTCGCGCAACAGTGTCGGCTTGCGCCTGGTGGACATCTCGAAGCAGGCCAAGCTGGAGCGCCCGACCGCGCATCGCATCCTGAAGTGTCTGATGGCCGAGGGCCTGGTCAGACAGAATGCCGAGACGCGGCGCTACTTTCTCGGCCACCTGATCTTTGAACTGGGCCTGGCCGCCTCTTCCAGCTTCAACCTGCGCGACATCTGCCGCCCGTCGCTGACGCGGCTCGCCGAGAAATCCGGCGACACCGTTTTCCTGTCTATCCGGAGCGGCGCCGATTCGGTCTGCATCGACCGCGTCGAAGGCGCCTTCCCTATCAAGACTTTCACCCTCGACGTCGGCACGCGCCGGCCGCTGGGCGTGGGCGCCGGTGGCCTGGCGCTGTTGATGAAGCTGCCCGAGCAGACGCAGCAGGAAATCGTCTCGGCGAACGCCTTGCGCCTGTCCGCCTATAACAACCTGACGGTACCGTTGGTGCTGAAGCTGCTGAAGCGCTGCCGCGACCTGGGCTTTGCGCTCAATGACGCCCAGGTCACCCCGGGCAGCACCTCGGTCGGCCTGCCGATCCGTTCCCGTTCAGAAGAACCGGTGCTGGCCATCAGCATCGGCGCGATCTCCAGCCGGATGACCCGGGAGCGGCAAAAGGAACTCGCCGCGATGATCCGCACGGAGCTGGAGAAGCTCGAACCGTATATCGAGGAAACGGCGCATCCCTAGGCCGGGCCAAGTCCGGCCTAGGGATGATCGCATCTGACTCCCGGCTGTCGAACTGGACTGCCCGCCGGTACCCGCGCGCTAGCGCTGGAGTCCCCAGGGCAAGCGTCCTAGCACCTGCTTCGCTGGCACCAGAGCCCTGGGTTGCCCCTTGGGCAACGACGAGCTCTAGTCCATATCGTGGATGCATTTGTGCCGGCCTGCCATGACGGCAGATGATGTTCGATGCTAGCATTCCACGCCGTGGAAATACCATGGCCAGACCGGCGACGACAGGGAGAGTGAAGATGAGCGCGAGTGAGCAGAGCACAGATGCGATGGGCAGTCCGATGGGATCGGCGACCGGCGAGGAAACCAAGAGCCAGCGCGAGGCGCGGGGCTTCAAGATCCCCTACGAAGACCTGCGCGAATGGATTGCGGAAGCCGAGAAGCTGGGCGAGATCAGGCACGTCAAGGGCGCCACCTGGCAGGAAGACATCGGCATGGCCACCGAACTCGTCCAGCACGACGAGAACGCGCCTTGCGTGATCTTCGAAGACGTCCCCGGCACCGAGAAGGGCTCGCGCATCCTGACCAATTTCTTCGGCGGCAAGCGCAAGAACTTCACCCTGGGCTTTCCTATCGAATTCAACAAGCTCGAGCTCTCCGAGGCCTTCCTCGAACACTACATGCGCGAGTTGAAGACCATCCCCCATGAGTTCGTCGAGACTGGCCCGGTGATGCAGAACGTGCTCACCGGCGACGCCATCGACGTCACCAAATTCCCCGTCCCGCTCTGGCACGAAGCTGACGGCGGGCGCTACATCGGCACCGGCAGCTACAACATCACCCGCGATCCCGAAGAGAACTGGATCAACGTCGGCACCTACCGCGTCATGATCCACGACAAGAACACGCTGGGCTTCTACATGTCCCCGGGCAAGCACGGGCGCATCCATCGCGACAAGTACCAGGCACGCAACGAGCCGATGCCGGTGGCAATCGTCATCGGCGGCGATCCGCTGCAGTTCCTGGTAGCCTGCAGCGAAATGCCCTACGGCGTGTGCGAGCTGGATATCGCCGGTGGCCTGCGCGGCAAGGCGGTCAAGGTGATCAAGGGCCCGGTCACTGGTCTGCCGATTCCGGCCAACGCCGAGATGGTCATCGAGGGCTTCGTGCAGCCGGGCAAACGCAAGTTGGAAGGTCCGTTTGGCGAATGGACCGGCTACTACGGCAGCGACATCCGCGAGGAGCCGGTACTCGACATCCAGGCCATCTACCATCGCAACGACCCGATCATGATCGGCTGCCCACCGCAGCGCCCGCCCGAAGAGCAGGCGCGCTATCGCGCCGTCACCCGCTCGGCGCTGATCCGCAAGAACATCTCGGCAGCCGGCGTGCCCGACGTGACCGCAGTCTGGGCGCATGAGGTCGGCGGCTCACGCATGCTCCTCGGCGTCTCCATCAAGCAGCGCTACGGCGGCCACTCCAAGCAGGCCGGCCACGTCGCGGCGATGTGCCACGCCGGCGCCTACGCCGGCAAGTACGTGATCGTGGTCGACGACGACATCGACGTCTCCAACCTCGAGGATCTGATGTGGGCGATGCTCACCCGCTCCGATCCGGCGACCTCGATCGACATCATCACCGGCACCTGGAGCACGCCGCTCGACCCGCGCATTTCGCCGGAACAGAAAGAACGCGGCGACAACACCAACTCCCGCGCGATCATCGACGCCTGCCGTCCCTTCGCCTGGCGCGACAAGTTCCCGAAGGTCAACACGCCGAGTCCGGAAGTGACGCGCCGTGCCCTGGAGAAATTCGGCTACCTGCTGAAATAGGCCGCGCGGCTCCGGGATGATCGACACTGGCTGTCATCAGTTCGCTCATCCCGCCGCGTTCATCCTTGATGCAGCCGCCGCATTCAGAGCGCAGCGCCGACACGGATTGCCTGACCCGCGCCGAGGCAACAGCGTTGCTCGGCATCAAAGCGGAGACGCTGTACACCTACGTCAGCAGAGGCTGGATTCGCAGACTGACCCAACCTGAAGGGAATCAGAAACAAAGCCTGTATTTCCGCGAAGACATCGAGAAGATCCGCGCCCGCAGCGACGCACGGCGCAAGGAAGGCGTGGTCGCCGCCGGCGCGATGCAGTACGGCGGAAAGCCGGTCATTGCCACCGCGATCACCGAAATCACCGCGGCCGGGCAGCGCTATCGCAACCGCTCGGCGAACGATCTGGCGATCAGCGGCGTACCGTTTGAAGCCATCGCCGAACTGCTCTGGTCCGGCATCTGGCTCGACGAGCCGGTGATCTGGAAACTCGATCCGTTGCCGGCCGAATTTCTGCAAATGGCCAACTCCTTGAGCAGCCTTGCGGCGCATGGCAACATCCACGACATGTTTTCGATGACCGCCTTGGCCCTCGGGATGAGCAGAGGCAGCCTGGTCGAGCGCATCAAGCAGGGCGAAACGCTGGTATCCAATGCCCGGCAGCTGATCCAGGCAACGGCAGGTTGCTTCGGTTTCTTGTCCGGCAAACGCGCCTATCGCCCGGTCGCCCAGGATGAGAGCATCGCCGAGGCGCTGCTGCGCGGCCTCGGCCTGGATCCCGCGCCGCAGCGGCTACGTCTGGTCAATGCCGCATTGACGCTGTCCGCTGACCACGAACTGAATCCGGCCGCTTTCGCCGCACGGATTGCCGCTTCCAGCGAAGCCGATCTGCATTCGTGCATCGTCGCGGCGATCTGCACCCATTCGGGGGATCTCACGGCGCGAGCATGCGACCGGCTGGAAGAGTTGTTTGGCGGCGCCGCGACGAAGGCGGAACTGCTGCAACAAATGATCGCACTGGAAACATCTGCCCAGGCCTTGTCGGGCTTCAGCCATCCGCTCTATCCGAAAGGCGATCCACGGGCGCATTGCCTGCTGCGTATCATCAGGGAAACCGTGCCGCCGACCCGGAAGCTGGATGAAATCTATGACTTTCTCGATGAGGCCGCGAGCCGCTTGCACGTCTATCCGCGGATCAACGTAGCCATCGTGGTGCTGCGAATCGCACTCGAACTGCCGGCGGGAAGCGCCGCAGGGATCTACACCTTCGGACGCACTGCGGGTTGGGTGGCGCACGTCATGGAACAGCGCCTCACCGGACTCTTGATCAGGCCTCGGGCCAAGTATGTGGGCAGCACCGACCTGGCCGATTGAACCGGCGCGGCGAATCGCAACCATCGATTCATTAATCGAGCTTGATCGACGTAAATATCCTGCGTAGACTGCCTCACCCGATCTCGACCCAGATCAAGCGGGAAGCGCATCAACGCGTCAATCATCATGCTGACCACCGTCCTCCTCAGCCTATGCTCAGATCTCATTTAGTAAGCGTCAATCGCCCGCTCTGGCAGACGTTGCATTCCGGTGCGGCGATTCGCTGTCATGACGACGGCGCGGATCATTTCCACGATTATTCGGAGGCCGAAAAGAGTTCACTCGCGGAATTCTTCTGGAAGAGCGACAACGTCGAACTGACCACCGTCGGCATCGACATCGGCAGTTCGACCTCGCACCTGATGTTCGCCCGCGTCCATCTGCAGCGCAAGACGCAACTGCTCTCGTCCAGCTACCTGGTGGTCGACCGCAAGATCCTCTGGAAGTCGCCGATCCTGCTCACGCCCTTCCTGCCCGACAACTCGATCGACGCGGCGCGGCTGAAGGAGTTCATAGACGACGCCTACCGCGCCGCGGGCATAGCGCGCGAGGCCATCGACAGCGGCGCGGTGATCCTCACCGGCGAAGCGATCAAGCGCAACAATGCGCAGGCGATCGCCCATCTGTTCGCCGCCGAATCCGGCAAGTTCGTCTGCGCCTCCGCCGGACATCATCTGGAATGCACGCTCGCCGCCCATGGCTCGGGTGCGGCGGCGCTCTCCAGGCTGACCCATCGCACGGTGCTGAATGTCGATGTCGGCGGCGGCACGACGAAATTCGCCTTGCTACAAAAAGGCGAGGTGCGCGCCACCTGCGCGGTGGCGGTCGGCGGCCGCCTCCTGGTGCAGGATAGCGACGGCCGCCTGCTGCGCCTGGACGAATCCGCGCAACTGACCGCCGACCACCTCGGCCTGACGCTGCGCCTCAATGAGGCCCCGGCGGAGGCCGACCTGGCGCGGATCATCGACACCCTGGCCGAAATCGTGATCGCTTTCATCCGTGGCGAAGCGCCGGGCGAATTGGCGCGCGCCCTGCTCCTGACCGAGTCGCTGGAGATGAACGCCCGGCCGCATCTGGTGACTTTTTCCGGCGGCGTTTCGGAATATATTTTCGGCCGCGAGACACTGACCTACGGCGACATCGCCCGGCCGCTGGCGGACAGGATCGCACTGGCATTCAAGGACGGACGGATCGCCGCCGAGCTGCACGATCCGGGCAACGGCATCCGCGCCACGGTGATCGGCGCTTCGCAATTCACGGTGCAGGTCAGCGGCAAGACCATCCATATTTCCGAACATGCCGACCTGCCCTTGCACAATGTGCCGGTGGTGTTCCCGGCCCTGGCCGAGAACAGCACATATTCGTCCGCCGAGGTTGCGCAGGAAGTCCGCGCGGCCCTGCTCCGCGCCGATCTGGCCGCGACCATGAGCGTCGCGCTGGCCATCCCCTGGCATGGCGAGCCGCACTACCAGCGGCTACGCAACCTGGCCGAGGGCCTCGCGATCGCCCTCGACAATGCCGACGCGGCGCCGCTGATCCTGATGATCGATGGCGACGTCGGCAAGACCCTCGGGCATATACTAGTCGATGAACTGCGCGTACTACGGCCGGTGATCTCAATCGACGGCGTGAAACTCCAGGAACTCGATTATGTCGATATCGGCCTTCCGGTCGAACCTGCCAATGTTGTCCCGATCGTGATCAAATCGCTGCTGTTCCCGGCGGGCCGCTGAAATTTTTGAGAGGAGAAATGAATGAATGACGCAACTAAGCCTAACCTGAATCGCGACCCCTACCTGGAGTGGGTGGAACAGGAGGGGCTGCCCGTCGTCGAAGGCTTCGGCGTCGATCTCTTCGCCGTGGAAGCCAAGCCCTGGGCGCGCTACGAGGTCAATGGCGCGGCCGTGCATCTGAAGGGCCGCGGCGACTTCATCTCGATGTTCCTGCTGGAACTGGCGCCGGGCAAAGCAACCTCGCCGCAACGCCACCTCTACGAAGAGGTGATCTATGTCCTGGCCGGGCGCGGCAGCACCTCCATCGTTTCCAGCGACGGCCGCCGGCACAGCTTCGAATGGGGCCCGGGCAGCCTCTTCGCCATCCCCCTGAACGCCGAATACCGCCACTTCAACGGCAGCGGCACGGACGCTGCCAGGATCATCTGCACGACCAGCCTGCCGGCGGTGCTGAACATGTTCCACAACACCGAGTTCATCTTCAACAATCCCTGGAATTTCGGCGAGCGCATGGGCGGCGACAAGTACTTCAGCGGCGAGGGCGACTTCATCCCGGTCCGCCCCGGCAACCATCTGTGGGAAACCAACTTCGTCCCCGACCTGGGCGCGATCGAACTCAAGGACTGGGCCGAGCGCGGCGCCGGCGGCAAGAACATCATGTTCGTCCTGGCCGACGGCACGATGCACGCGCATATCTCGGAAATGCCGGTCGGCACCTACAAGAAGGGCCACCGCCACGCCGCCGACTTCCACGTGATGTGCCAGACCGGCGTCGGCTATTCGCTGCTGTGGTACCAGGGCGAGGAGGATTTCGTGCGCGTCGACTGGAAGCACGGCACGGTCTTCGCGCCGCCCGACCAGATGTTCCACCAGCACTTCAACACCGGCTCCATCCCGGCGCGCTATCTCGCCACCGCCTACGGCAGCTCGCGCTACCCATTTACCGAGAGCAAGCGCAAATCGCTGTTCGGCGGCGTCTCGACCAGCGTCAAGGAAGGCGGGGCGCAGATCGAGTACGAGGACCAGTCGCCGCGCATCGCGCAACTCTACGAGGAAGCGACGAAAAAGAACGGGGTCGAGGTGAAGATGTCGCAGTTCAAGATTCCCAGGGGCTGATAGACTGATGGCCCAGGAAGTGCCCCCCAAGGGCATTTCCTTCGCTTGTCGGCCTGAAGGCCGGCGTACATGATGCATTTTGAATCAGGATAGTTCATGACCCAGGACGAAGCGAAGCAGAAGATCATAGCCGCGGGGCTGATCCTCGAGGCGGAGGGCCTGGGCGACCTGACCCGCGGCCATGTTTCGCTGCGCCTGCCCGACGATCCCTCGCTGTTCTTGATGAAGCCGCACAGCTACGGCTTCGACGAGATCACCCTGGAAAACATCGTCACCTGCAATCTCGACGGCGAGAAGGTCGGCGGCGGCGGGCGGCGGCACAGCGAGGTGTTCATCCATTCGGAAATCTTCCGGGCTCGTCCGGAAGTGATGAGCGTGATCCACGTGCATCCGACCCATGCGGTCGCCCTGTCCGCCACTGGCAAGAAGCTCGCGCCGATCAGCCAGCCGGCTGCGGCGTTCGCCGACGGCCTGCCCTATTACCGCGACACCATCCAGTTGATCCGCAGCAAGGAACTGGGCGCCGCCGTGGCGCGCGCGCTGGGCCCGGCGAAGGCGGTGTTGATGAGGAACCACGGCGTGGCCATCGCCGGCGCCTCGGTCGAGGAGACCACGATACTCGCGATCATGCTCGACAACGCCTGCAGGATACAACTCCTGGCCGAGGCGGCCGGCGGCATCGGCGAGATATTCCCGCCCGGCGTGGTCAGGGAGCTCCATGACGCGATCACCAAGCCGGAGCAATACAACATCAATTTCGAATACCTGCGGCGCAAGGTCTTGCGCACCATGGCGCGATAGCGGCGAAGGGCACCGAAAAAGGAGCGAAACATGAAAAAATCTTTGCTGTGGATTTTGTTGCTCTGCGCGGCGGCCCACCCGGCATGGGCGGCGACCAATCCAGCCACCAATGCTGCCACCAACGCGGCGAACACGCCGGCCCTTTACCAGGGCGCCGACCGGCACGAGCGGCTGGTCGCAGCGGCGCAGAAGGAAGGCGAACTGACGGTCTATCACGTCTATCCGGCCCTGACCCAAGTGATGGCGGCGTTCACCAAAAAATACGGCATCAAGATCAAGTCCTGGCGCGCCGGTTCGGAAGCCGTGCTCCAGCGCATCGTCAGCGAGGCGCGCGGCTCGCGCTACGACGTGGACATCGTGCACAACAACGCGCCGGAAAACACCGCGCTGTATCGCGAACAGCTATTGCAGGAAGTCTGGTCGCCTTACTTTGCCGATCTGATGCCCCAGGCCGTTCCCGCCCACCGGCAATGGGTCGGCATCACCATCGATGTGTACAGCGCCGCCTACAACACCCGGCTGATCAAGAAGGAGGATCTGCCGAAAACCTATCACGATCTGCTCGACCCGAAATGGAAGAATCGCCTGGCGATCGAAGCCAACGACTACGGCTGGTTCGGCACCCTGATCGAGACGATGGGCGAGGCGCAGGGACGGAAGCTGTTCGCCGAAATTGTCAGCGCCAACGGCATGTCCTTCCGCAAGGGGCATTCGCTGCTCGGCTCGCTGGTGGCTTCCGGCGACGTGCCGCTGGCGCTGTCGGCCTACAGTTGGAATCCCGAGCAGATGAAGCGCAAGGGCGCGCCGATCGAGAACCACATCCTGCAGCCCCTGATCGCCCAATTGTCCACCCTGGCGATGTTGAAGCGGGCGCCGCACCCCAATGCCGCGGCGCTGTTCTACGACTACATGCTCAGCGAAGGCCAGCAGCAACTGGCCGGCCTGGACTATCTGGTGACCAGCAGGAAGTTCGAATCGCCCTTCAGCAAGATGCCGCTGAAATTCGTCGATCCCAACCAGGCCCTGGACTTGCAGGACAAATGGACCAAGCTGTTCGATGATGTGCTGATCAAGAACGCGCGCTGAAGCGAAGCGGCGGCCGCAGCGTCACGCCGGCCAGTCCGTCCGCGACAACGCGGCTGCCGCCGCCTGTTTGGATAACGGCCTGGAAAAGTAATTGCCTTGCACGAAGGGGCAGTTCATCGACTCGAGTATGCGCACCTCCGCCGCCGTTTCGGCGCCTTCTGCGATAACCTCCATCGTCAGCGATTGCGCCAAATCCATGATGACGCGCACGATGGCCACGGCCTGCGTCGATTCGCTCATATTGCGGATAAAAGATTGATCGATCTTCAAGGTATCCACCGGGAAGCGATGCAAGTAACTGAGCGAGGAATAGCCGGTGCCAAAATCATCCATGCTGATGCGCACTCCCGTCTCCTTCAGTTGCCGCAATTTCTGGGTCGCGACAGCCACGTCGGCCATGAGGATGCTTTCCGTTATTTCAAGTTTCAGGTTGGCCGCAGGCAAGTTCGTCTGCCGCAGGATGTCGGCGACTTGCGCGACGAGATCGCTCTCGGCGAACTGTCGGCCAGACAGATTCACGCTCATCGTGATGCCGGCAAGACTGGGCATCCCATTGCGCCATGCCTGCAATTGACGGCAGGCTTCGAACAACACCCATTTGCCGATGGGCACGATGAGCCCGGTCTCCTCAGCCAGGGGAATGAATTCCCATGGCGGGATAGAGCCGCGCACGTCGTGATTCCAGCGGATTAGCGCCTCGAAACCGGCGATCGTTCCTGTCTTGAGCGCGACCACGGGTTGATACTCCAGATGAAAAGTCTGCCGCTCGATCGCCCGCCGCAGGTCGGCCTCCATTTGCAGGTAAGCCACCGCCTCGGTATGCATCGGCGCATCGAATACCGAATAGCACGACTTGCCTTGGGCCTTGGCGCGATACATGGCCGTATCCGCGTCGCGCAGCAGCTCTTCCGGTTGACTGTAATGCGCGGCGCTCAAGACCACGCCAATGCTGCCCGACATGTGCAATTCATGTCCCTGGATGGTCAATGCCTGGTCGAAGTACGTCTGCACTCGTTCGGCGACGCGGATTGCATCGGCCTCGCCGGAAATCTCCTCAAGGAGCATGATGAACTCGTCCCCGCCCAGCCGCGCCAGGGTATCCCCCGGCCGGCAGGACAGTGCCAGGCGTCGTGCACATTCCAGGAGGAACTGGTCACCGACCATATGCCCGAGGCTGTCATTGACATTCTTGAAACGATCCAGATCGATGAATAGCACCGCGAAGATCTTGTCGGGACGTCGCTGCGCCCGATCGAGGGCTCGCTGCAGCGACTCCATCAAAAGGGCGCGATTGGGCAAGCCGGTCAGCGAATCATGCAGGGCGTCGTGTAGCAGTTGTTGCGCGGCCAGTTTGCGCTCGTGAATGTCGGTCTGGGAGCCGGCCAGACGCAAGGTCATGCCCTGTGCATCGCGTACGGCAATACCGCGGCACAACATCCAGCGATGGCTGCCATCCTTGTGCTTGATGCGGTACTCGGACTCAAGGTGGTCCGTTTGACCGGCCACGCAGCGCGCCAGGCGATCGCGGAACTCGGGCAAGTCTTGCTCATGGATGCGCGCCAGCCATTCATCGTCCGTTGTACCGATCTCATCTCCGGCAAAACCGAGCATCGTTTTCCAGCGTTGCGAAAAATAGATGCGCTGCTCCTGCAACTGCCAATCCCACAAGCCATCGTTTGAACCCGCGGCCGTCAAGGCATAGCGCTGCTCACTTTCGCGCAAGGCGTTCTCGGCGCCCTTGCGTTCCATGGCGTAACGCATTGCCCGTTGCAGCAGGCGGCTATCGACGCTACCCTTGACCAGATAATCCTGTGCGCCGGTCTTGACGGCGCTCAGGGCCATAACCTCATCGTCGGTTCCAGTCAGGACGATGATGGGCAACTCTGGTGCACGGGCAAACATGGTGCTGAACGTTTCCAGCCCATAACTGTCCGGCAGGGACAGATCCAGCAGCACCATGCCGATGTCGCCCTGAGCCAGGCAATCGAGTCCGGAGGACAACCGGTCCGCTTGCCGCCAAAGGCGGAAATGGTCGTGACTGTCTTCCTCCAGCATCTCCTGGATCAATCGCGCGTCCCCCGGGTTATCCTCTATCAGCAGGACGTTAGCGGCATAGCTCATGTCTGCGCGCCGGTAGGCAGGGTCACGATCGAAAGCCAGAAGGCGTCGATATTCCTGACCACCTCGGCAAATTTGTTGAAGTCCACTGGTTTGGTGATGAAGCAACTGGCTTGCAACGAATACGATTTCTGCACGTCCTGCTCGGCCGCTGAAGTCGTCAGCACCACCACGGGTATTCTCTTAAGCCGGTCATCGGCCTTGATCGCGGCCAGCACTTCGCGGCCATCCATGCGCGGCAAATTCAGGTCCAGAAGGATCAGATCGGGCAGCGGCCTGTCCCGGTAGGCGCCTTCCTGGCGCAGATAAGCGAGTGCCTCGACGCCGTCCTTGACCACGTCCATCGGGTTGCCGACCTTGCCGTCCTTGAAAGCTTCCAAGGTCAAACGGACATCGCCCGGATTATCTTCTACCAGCAATATCCTAACCGGATGTTGTCGCGGATTCATGCTCGATCCCCTCTCGGTCAGCCACTGTAAAATTGAAACTGGATCCGCGTCCGGGTTCGGAAGTCACCCAGATACGTCCGCCATGGCGCTCGACGATCTTCTTGCAGATGGCCAGCCCGATACCCGTGCCCGGATACTCCGTCGCCGTATGCAGCCGCTGAAATATTACAAATATCCTCTCGGCGTAGATGGGCTCGATGCCGATGCCCTGATCCGCAACAACAATCTGCCATTCGCCGTCCCCGCGTAGCGCGGATATGTCGATAGCCGGCGGCGCGGCGCTCCGAAACTTGATGGCATTGCTCACCAGGTTCTGTAGCAGCAGGACCATTTGCGTAGCGTCGGCCCAGACTGTTGGCAAGGGATCGACATGGATCACCGCGCCGGATTCGCCTATGCCAGCTTTCAGGTTCGCGAAGACTTGCTGCATTGCCGCGGCCAGGTCTGTAAGCTCGAACTCCTTGCCCCGTGTGCCGACGCGCGAAAATGCCAGCAGGTCGTTGATCAGGTGTTGCATGCGCAGGGCGCCATCGACGATGTACTTCATGAAGTCGTCCGCGTCGGCGTCGATGCGGCCACGGTAGCGCTTGCCCAGCAACTGCGTGTAGCTGGCGATCATGCGCAGGGGTTCCTGCAGGTCGTGTGATGCGACGAAGGCAAACTGCTCCAGATCGGCGTTGGAGCGGGCCAGTTCCTTAGCCTGACGAACCAGCTGGCGATTCATATCGCTTAACTCGGCGGTGCGTTCCCGCACGCGGATTTCCAGTTCATCGTGCGCCTTGCGCAGCGCCACTTCGGCGGCCTTGCGCGCGGAGATGTCACGCAGGATGACGGTAAACACCAAGCCGGTTTCCTGGAGCAGTTTGGATATCGAGGCCTCGGCCGGAAATTCCGTGCCGTCCTTGCGCCGGCCATAGATTTCGCTGCGCTTCGCCATGACGCGTGCAGTATCCGGCGCGACGGCAAAATCCGTAATGTGCGCGCTGTGATCGTGTCTAAATCGATCGGGCAAGAGAGACTCGAGCGGCCGTCCGATCATCTCTTCGGCCTGGTAGCCGAAAATGCGCTCGGCGCCGCGGTTGAACATCGTGATCAACTGCCCGGCGTTCACCGAGATGATTGCATCATCGGCAATGCGCAATATTTCAGCAAAGTGCGGATCGGCGGGCGCAACTGCAACGTTTGCCTGCTCTGCGCCAGCGCGCCGCTGCGTCGAAGTATTGCCCGGCGCAATCGACGCGATCTCTACGGCGCCCTGATCACCAACTCCGTCCATGCTTGATGGCTTGCCCCAGTCAGCTTACCGCCAACGATAACCCGCCAGCCTGCGCTATACCATAGACTTAAATGCCTGGCCGCCGCTTTTGCCTGAGAGCCAAACACTTCATGATCGAAGCAGGAAGGAGGTAGACAGGTCGTCGCTCCTGAGTGGAAAAAGCAGAACCACTCGCGTATAACATGCACCTTTTTTTCCGGCATTTCAACCGCGCCGAGGTAATGGTTTTAGCGACTGCTGTCTTGTCCGTTGTCGAGTGACGCGCACAGTGCAGCGACCGCGGCGGGAAAGTCATCGACGATGATGGCGGGCCTGACCTGGGGGTGAACTTCGTCACTCGCTTGAAATTACTTCTTCCCGGCCATGGCCTTGTACGGGCCGAGTTCCTTCAGCGCGGCATCGACGAAGGAGTTGTCGAGCACCTTATCGATGCTCACCTTGCCGGTCACCTGGCCTTCGTCCCTGAAGAATTGCAGGTCGTTCTTCAGGCTGGGCTCATGCACCCGGCCATCCGGATTGCAGCCGTGCGGCGTGATCGCGCGATACACGGCGGGATCCTTGATATGAGTGTATTCGGTAAGGATCGCGATCACCTCCTGGGCATTCGGGCCGGCGATCTTGCCGTCCTTGAGT
>CAILCO010000082.1 GCA_903832735.1 uncultured Sterolibacterium sp. | reverse complement strand
TCATGGGCATGCGGTGATTAAACAGCAAGGAATAGCTCGGGCCGAACAGGCGCTGGTCACGCTCGCCGACCAGCGAGGTCCATTCCTCGGGCGTCCAGCGAAAACCGAAACCGTGAGTGGTGCCAGACTGCTTGCCGAACAAGACATTGTTCCTCTCAAACCCAGCGTTAGCGGAAACCATCAGTTGCGGATCGACGTTGAAGTAAAGGCTGCCCCGATATGATTCGCTGTCTGCGGAGGTATTGTTGGTGTAATCCGTGCTCCTCCGGTTGTAGTCGAATCCCCAGTTGATTAAAGCAAGCGGAGTAGTACCTCTGAGCATCCCTACCCATTCGTTGGTTTGATTGCTGGACAGCACGCTCATCCCTGAATAACTGCCAAAGGTGTTGTGTCGCAGCTCGTAGTTGGCAACTGCTCCGAGGGGGCCCTTGATGTAAGGACTGAACGAATAGCTCGAAACAGTAGTGCGGTTGCCCGTAATACTGGTGTTATCTACCGCCTGGGGGCCGAAGGCCGAAATGTTCTGCTGGGTAATCCCGGCCGTTGCATCGAGGTAAAACCATTTCTCGATCGCCTCGACATTGGCACTGGCGTTCAGCATGTTGTAGCTGGAGTTAGTATTCGACTCATTGAGATGCGTCAGACTTTGCCATGCGTAATCGAGGTTCAGTTTGACCCGGGCACCGTCTCCCTGGATCCGGATGCCGGGCGATAACTCCAAGATGGTGTCGGCACGCTCTTGCCCCGAGCCCGCCAATGCAACATTGTCGGTATGCGTTCCGCTCACCTGCACGCGAGGCGAGAATGTCCATGTCTCCGCCTTGGCGGGAAGGCTGAGCAAACCACCTGCACACAGCGCTGCTGCCATTCCAAAGACAAGCAGCGGTGAAGGATTCAAGCTTGAAGTCACAGTTATGTCCATCGCGCTGGTTGCCGAAGAGAAAAGCGCGTTATCAATATGTTCCGTAGCCGTAGCCAGCGTAGCCATAGCCACCGGAATTCGTCGCAGCGCTCTTGTTGAGCATCATCAAGACCACAGGGCACGATTCGATCGTCTTCAACGCCTGCTTTACTGCCGCATGAGGCGTCTTCCCGGCTTCTACGACCATGACGATCTGCCCCATGTGGGTGGCAAGAACGCGCGACTCTGTAGTCACCAACAGGGGCGGCGAGTCGAAGATGATGATGCGATCAGAATAGCGAGAGGTGATCTCTTCAATCAGGCGGCGCATCGACTCGCTAGCAAGAAGTTCGGTCGCATGCTTATAGTGCCCACCTCCCGGGAGAATCGACAACTTTTCGACATTGGTGCGTAGCAATACATCACTCAAGTCGATAGTTTCGTCGAGCAGGACGTCCAGAAGACCCTTGGACTTTGGCAAACCGAGGTAATTGAGTACCGATGAGTGGGCGATATCCGCGTCGACCAGCAGCACCCGCAAATCCATCTCCATGGCAATACTCATCGCCAGATTGATCGAAGTGAAACTCTTGCCTTCGCCCGGCAGCGAACTGGTCACCATGATCATATTGCCGTTCCTGATCGGCGCTATGCCATCACCTCGGGCATTGACAAGCAGCGGACGCTTGATCACACGGAACTCATCTGCCAACTGCGAATGCGAGGATTCCGGCGTGATGAAGCTTCGGGCAGCAAGCGCCAGCAGATCGATATCGACATGACGAGTTGAATCGTCATTGTGCGGTGGCCGAGCGGAATCCAGTTCCACCACCTGCTCGACGGTCCGATCGATTTCCCGTGACAGGGAATCCTCGGTTTGCGAGAAGTCACCTGCGAAATATCCTTCGCCGCCGGCGCTATCTGCCGTCAGAGTATATCCGCCCGACAAGGACATGCCTGCACGTTTCAATTCGTCAAGGCGCTTCGCTGCCTGTTCGATGGTACTCAAGGAAGCCTCCAGCTCAAATGTTGCGCGCAGACACCAACCAAAGCGTCAGCAGTGTTGCTCCATAGGACGCGACGAGCCCGCCGAGCCCGGCAAAAAATGCCACCAGCCTGCGACGGTTCTGACGCGATGAAGATTCGTTATGTAATAGTGAAACGATACCCAGTACCGGAAATCCGGCTACGTCAGACAAGCTTCGGCTATTCATGAAGGTTGGACGCACCTGGCTTACGACGAAACTGACTGCCAGGCCGGCAAGCAAGGAGCCGAGCAACACCAGCGGCAGAAACAGCATCCGGTTCGGTGCAACCGGCGTAGGAGAGACACGCGGCGGGTCGATCATGCGAAAGTCAGCCACACCAGTCGTCGTACCCATCTGCTCTGCCATCGAGGCCGACTCGCGGCGGGAAACAAGGCCTTCGTAGCTCTTCTTCAGGATGTCGTAATCCCGATTCAGTTGCGAGAACTCCGAGTCGATTTCGGGCTGACGCTTGACAGCGTTGCTGAGTTCATTGAGCCGGGATTGATATTCTGCGACCCTCGCGCTCAGCGAAGCGACATTGGCAGCCGCTTCTGCCTGCGCCACCTTCAATTGCTGGACGACAGGGTTGCCGTTGACTACACCCGGCTTCCCTAAATCGGCCTTCCTTCTCGCCTGGACCTCCAGTCGTTTCTGCTCTTCAAGCTGGGCGATCAATTTCTTGGTGCCGGCCACATCGGGATGCTGTTCGGTATAGCGTTGCAACAGACCGTCGAGATTTCGCCTGAGTGCGTCAATACGGCCATCGATCTCGGGAACCGAAACCAACGTGGCAGTCTCGGGCGTCTCCGGCAGGAGGACCGGAGATTCACCGGCAAGTTCCCGACGGATCACATCGCGCGAGTTCTCGGCTTCACGAAGTTCCAGGCGGGCATCCCTGAGTTTGGCGCTAATGTCAGTAATGCGTGAAAAATATGTCTTCCCTTCTTCCGCCATACCCAGGTTCTTCAGCTTGAAATCCTTCAGGCGGCCCTCAGACTCCTCAAGTTTCTTCTCATAAGTAACGATCTGCCCTTGAATGAACTTCAGTGCCGAATCGGAATCCTTGCGCTTGTCACCGATACCGGACTCGACAAAGATTGAAACAAGTGATTGCACCACGCGCTTCGCCCGTTCAGGCTGTGTATCGATGTAAGACAAGGTATAGAGGTTGTCACGACCAATGCTCTTGATCTCGAGAGTCTTCATTAGAGCGTCAATCAAGCGTTCCTGGTCATCCTTGGTCTTGGTACCAAGATCCAGATCGGCCATTCGCGTCAACTTCGCCACATTTGGACGGCTGATCAGGGTACGGCTGAGAATCGACATCTGCTGATCGATATTGGGTTGCGCCGCCAGACCCGACATGAGGGGCCTCAGCACCGATTGCGTGTCAACATATATCCGTGCAGAAGCCTCGTACTTGTCGGGCATACTGAGCACGATCACGATGCCGGCGATACCGACGAGCCATGCCGCAAGCAAGCCGAACCAGCGCTTCCGCCACATACCGGCAAGCGTTGCCAACAATTGCTGAATCAACTCATCCATGAAAGTTCCTGCCAGATGTCAGACTAAATGGTGTTCTGAGAAGTGGAAAGCGCCACTGCCAGGCGTTGCAATCAGAACCAGCTTTGCGGAATGATCAGCACATCCCCCGGTTTCATTTCGACATTTGCAGAAACGTCGCCGCGCTTGACCAGATCCTTCAGCCTTACCGTGTATTGCTTGTTGTCCTCCGACGCACGCAGGATCGTGGCATGATTCCCGTCCGCGAAGTCCGTCATCCCGCCCACTGCGATCATTACGTCAAGCAAAGTCATCTTCTGCTTGTAGGCGAGTATTTGCGGCTTGGCAGCTTGGCCAATGACACGAACCTGCTCGCTATAGGGGCCAACAAAGCCGGTGACGATGACCGTAACGACGGGATCCCGGATGAATTTCGCGAGCGCCTTCTCTATGTCCCTCGCCAACGTGCTGGGATCCTTGCCCATGGCCAGCAGGTCTTCGACCAGCGGTGTTGTTATCTTGCCATCCGGGCGAACAGGGACACTCAACGACAATTCAGGGTTTCGCCAGACCACGATATTGACCGAGTCGCCAGGACCGATAATATAGTTATACCCGTCCGTCATTGCCTTAGACGGCGCGGAAGGAAATTGCGTCGCGCAACCTGTGACGAAAACGATCCAGAATAGACGAACTAAATAGCGGCTGAAAATGTCAGAAAAAAAACTCCGGCAGACTCTGATGTTAATCATATCGACCCCAATCGCGCCTATGTTAAAAGTCATGGTTTTGATGATATTATCCCTTTAGCATATTCATTGCAAGTATTTCAGTGGATATTTATTGCATCCAGCATATTTGTAATTTGTCGATGACATCCCAGTTGCGCGCTTCAATGAACCGATCTAAGCAAGGCTTGAAGGTAGCGAACCGGTATGGCGTAAGTGATTCCGCTGGGCTGGCTGAGAGCGCTTTCCTTTGTTCCTCTCACCAGCACCATGTTGATGATGCCGATGATGTCGCCGGTATCCGCATCATAAAGCGGGCTACCGCTGCTCCCGGGGTAGGCAGTGGCGTCGAGTTGGTAAATCTGGAATGATCCGATGCTTAAACGTTTGATCTGCTTCTCGTTAAGCTGACTCGCCTGCGCACCAGGAATAACGATCGGCGTTATCGCAGAAATGATGCCGCGGTTGGTCGCAGGAAATGGGCCGAAAACGCCGACCAGCGGAAATCCACTGAATGCAATCGACTGGCCTTCGCGCACAGTTGCAGCGTTTGTTGTACCCAGCGGCAGCGGTACCATTCTAGGCCCATCGAGCTTAAGCAAGACCAGATCGTGTTCTGGATCCGAGGCAATTTCGCGCGCCTGTCGTACCTCCGTTTCGCTGCCAGAGCCTCTGACCAGCACCGCCAGAACCTCCTGCTCATTCAAACGGCCCATGACCGCAGTGACATGGGCATTGGTAACAACCAGGGAGCCGTCACCAACGACAAATCCAGTTCCGAAGGCTCTAAACGCCTGGCCTCTCGATTTGTTCACAGCCCCTATTGCGACCAGGGACGGCTTGATTCGATCGATAGTTTCCGGCAAGCCTGCGACGGCAAAATTGCCAAAATGAACGACCGTCAGCAGCAGTGTGAGTAGGGTCTGGAACCTAAGCCCTTTATGTGACAGCAGCACGGCTGGGGTCAATCGGCAGCGGCTTGCCACCTATTGATCCTTGAACTGCTCCAGCGCTGCCGATCGAGCGGGATTGCCCTCATCCAGATTTAGAAGCGGCTCAAGTTCCTTTCTGGCCGTTTCTCTCTGACCGGCCTTGGCCAGCGTTTTCACCAGATCGACGCGAATTGCCCAAGCGTTTGGCGCTAGTGCGGTTGCCTTGCGCAACATTTCGATCGCCCGCGCTGACTCTCCGCGATCGACCAACAGCATGGCCAGCGTATCGAGAATCGCCGGCTCGTTCGGGCGGATTGCGTTGGCCTGTTCGGCGTACTCTATGGCCTTCGGATCCTTGATCTGCCCCGAAGCCCAGGCCAGGTTGTTCAAGATCATGGGATTCTTCGGATCTACCGCTATGATCGACCTGTATTGACGCACGGCTTGCGCGTATTGTTTGTCATTCAGATTTCTTCCCGCAAGATATGAAAGAAAGTGCGTGTCCTTGGGATTTGCCCGCATCCATTCGGAAGAAAACTTTTCGGCATCGGCAGTATGCTCACCACCTATCATGGCGGCATGGACTCTTACCGCCAGGTCGCTGCTGTGCAGTCTGGTCAATCCGCCGCGATATGCGGCAACGGCTTCTTTCCACTTCTTCTGCTGGGCATAACTGTTCCCTTCGGCCAGATAGCCGGCAACTTCCTTGGGTCGCTGCTGCTGGATCGTCTTGGCCATCGCCAGCGCTTCAGCCGTTCTGCCGCCCGCATCATGGATGGCGATTATGCCCAGTTGTGCCTCGAGAAGATCGGATTTGAGTTCAAGCGCGTTGCGGAGGGTTTTTAATGCCGAATCAGTGCGTTTATCAGCAAGTTCAAACGATGCCAGGCGGAGCAATGGCTCAGGGGCTTTTGGCCGAAGCGCGACCATCTTGTTAATCGTGGCGATAGCCTGGTTCGTCTCGCCGGCTCCTTGCTGCGCAATGCCGAGCGCATCGAGGATAGCGGGATTATCGGGAATTGCTACCAAGGCATCCTGAGCCACGGCAGCAGCCTTCTTGGAATCGCCACTCTTCAAGTAATAGCGTATCTGCGTAAGTCGAGGTTCAAGCTTGCTGGGATTGCCGCTGACTGCCTGGTCAATCAGTGCGATAACATCTTTTGGCGCGGCTCCGGTCGAAGATCTTGCTTGTGCGAGGGCCAAGAGTGCCTGCGGATTTTTTGGATCCTTTTCCAATATCTTTTCGAATCGCTGCTTTGCCATGTCCCATTTCTTATCTTGAATATCAAGACGGGCAAGAGTCAGCGCCGCAGGAAAGTATGTGGAATCAAGCTCAAGAGCATGTTCCAGATTCGTTCTACAGGCCGCCATGTCACCTTTAAGCAGCATAGCCCCAGCGCGCAGGTAATGAGTCAGCGGATTCTTCGGCTGCTTTTTCTCCAACTTGGCAATTGCAGCAAGCGCATTATCCGCTTCATTGCGTCTCAAATAGGCGGCAATGAGTAAAACATCCGCTTGATATTGGCTGGAATCCATTTCAACTGCCGCTTCCAATTCACGCATACCGGCATTGGTGTCGCCAGTGGCGTAGAGAACCTGACCGAAGCGGGCGTGAGTCATGGCGCTCCCTTTATTGAGCGCCGCTGCCTTGGCAAAATATTTTTCCGCTTCGACCATATTGTTGTTATTCAGATAAACCTCACCGGCCAGCATGACCAAACCGCTATCCTCTAGGCCCGCCCTCAACAGTGGCGTCAGCGTTTCCATTGCCCGGATCGGTTGTCCATCACGAAGGTAGGCCGCTGTGAGAATACGCAACGCCGCAACGTTGCCAGGAGCTCCTGCGAGAACCTTGCGCAGATGATCTTCGGCCTGCGAGAAGGAATTCAAGCGATATTCGACCTCGCCAGCAACAAGTTGCCCGGGTAGAAAATTCGGCGCAATCTTCAAAACCTGTTGTGCTGATTCACGTGCCGCAGGCAAATTCTTGCGCGTCAAGGAAACCAACGCTTGAAGATAGAGAGTTTGCAGGCTCTGCGGAGCGACACTGGTCATTGCGGCAAGCTGAGAGGTCGCGAGGTCCACCTGCTGCTGCGACAATGACAGCATGATACGGCTGTAATGCGCACGAACATTGTTAGGATGAGCCGCCAAGATGCTCTCGTATACCTTGCTAACACCTTCCCGATCTTTGGCGAGCGCAAACAATTCGGCCTTTAGAAATAGCGCGTCAAGAAGAGCCGGTGATTTCACCAGGACGCTTTCCACTTGACCGGTGGCTCCAGCAAGATCTCCATTTGCAGCCTTCAACCTGGCCTCACCCAGCGTCGCCATCGCATGTTCGGGCTTCGCCACCAAGGCCGTGGCGAATGCCTTTCTGGCATCATCCGATCTGGTCATATTCAGATAGGCAAAACCTACTGTCGCGGCAAGATCAGCTACCGCATCGCGATTGCCCAATTCCGTCGCCGCAAACTCCTTGATTAACTTCTCGCTCTGGCCGGTTTCAAGCATTGCCTGCGCCAACCTAGAGATAACGCGTTCATTTGGATAATTCAGATCCTTCGCTTTACGCAACTCCTTTTCGGCAGAGACGGCCTCACCGGTTTCGAGCAACGTATCTCCGAGCAGGTAGCGTGCTTCTGCATTCTCGGGAGCAAGTTGCAAAGCATTTTTTAACTGGATGATGGCCGCCTTGGTATCGCGGTTCTCGATAAACTGCTTTGCCGAGGTAAGCAAGCCTTGAGGATTTTCGCCGCCACATGCCGAAACCAAGGCCGCGGCAACGCAAGCCGTCGCCACGATGAAACTCATACGTTGCCTGAACAGATTCATCATAGCTTCTCCTAACCAGCGTACGTTATCGCAATATGCGTATGTATTATATACTACGAATATGCCGGTGGCGTGTTCCGGCGAATATTCTCGGGCGACTATTCGCAATATGAAATCAGGAGCTGCAAAAACTCTCCGTCACTCTATTGCCGTATGCCAAACCTGTTGATCATGTCGTACAAGGTGGGCCGACTGACGCCAAGAACTTCTGCGGTCTTGGCGATGTTTCCGTCGAGACGGCCCAGAACGCGAAGGATGATTTTCTTTTCGGCGTCCTCGCGAACTTGTCGCAGATTGAGAGTTTCCGTCTCCGTCGTGAGCGTCTGAATACCGATGTCGGCTGCCGAAATTTGTGGTTCATCGGCCATGATCACTGCACGCTTGATGCAGTTTTCCAACTCTCTGATGTTGCCTGGCCATTGATAGGACTCAATGGCATCAACGGCATCGCGGCGCAGACTCATGGAACTGCGCTTCTGCTCGGCACTAAAACGCCGCAGGAAAGCATGTGCCAGTAACGCCGCATCACCCTTTCGATCACGCAACGGAGGTATCTTCACGACGATTTCGGCGAGTCGATAGAACAGATCCTCGCGGAAATGGATTTGGTTACTGACCGGGTTCAGATCCTGGTGGGTTGCGCAGATTACGCGGACATCGATCGGTATTTCCTCCCGGCCGCCGACCCGCTCGATCACCCGCTCCTGCAAGAATCGCAACAACTTGGCCTGTAGCGATGCGGGCAAATCTCCGATTTCATCTAGAAGTAGTGTACCTCGGTGTGCCGTCTCGATCTTTCCCAATGTCAGTTTGTTAGCGCCGGTAAAAGCCCCTTTTTCGTAGCCGAACAATTCGCTTTCAAGCAAGGTTTCAGGAATCGCTGCGCAGTTAATTGCGACAAAGCGCTGTGCGGAGCGAGGCGACAGATCATGAACTGCACGGGCGAATACTTCCTTGCCGGTGCCGCTGGCCCCCAACAGCATTACCGTGGCATTGGTGCCGGCCACCTTTTCGATAGTGCGGCAGATCCGTTGCATTTCCGGATCTCGGGTAATAATTCCCGCTAGCGGGGTCGATGGCGCCAGAGACTGCAAGCGCCGGTTTTCCTGTTGAAGATCGTACAGACGAAACGCGCGATCGATGGTCAGTAACAATATTTCCGGCTCAAATGGCTTGGCAAAGAAATCATATGCGCCCAGTCCAATTGCCCGGACTGCGTTATCGCGGTCATTTTGTCCAGTCAAGACCACGATCTTGGTATCAGATGCCAGAGCCAGCAACTGTTCAAGCAGGTTGAATCCCTCCGACACACCATCTTGGTCAGGAGGCAAACCGAGATCCATGGTCACCACTGCAGGTTCGAAGCGACGGAACTGAACAATCGCGCTTTCGCGGTCCGCCGCGAGAACTGCCTCGTACTGATCGAAGGCCCAACGCATCTGCATTTGTAGCGCCGGGTCGTCCTCGACTATCATCAGCGCGCGTCTTTTTTCAGCCATGGTTCAACTCCAAGACGCAAGCGGCGGGCTCGTGCCTGGATCGATTGGCCCGAAGCTCGATTCTGACCACCGTACCCACATTTTCTCTGCTATCCACGAATATCCTGCCTCCCAATTCCCTGATGTACTGCGAGCTTTCATATGCACCAATGCCCATACCCGCAGCTTTAGTGGTCTGAAACGGCTTAAACATGCCCTCTTGAACGAATTCGCGACTCATTCCGTGACCGGTATCCCCGACTTCGACGATTGCTTGATCTTTATCACGGATCAATTTGAGCCAGACTCTGCCATCATCGGGAGTGGCATCGATGGCGTTTTGAACTAGGTGTCCAATGACGCGTTCGAGTCGGTCCGGATGACCGAGTACCTCGATGGGCTCACCCTTCTCCAGGATCAATTTCGGCTTTTGTCCGGATCGGGCTTTTTCAATTCGCCGGACGATCGGAGCCAAATCGACGGGACATGGTCCATTGACCGGTGTGCTGCCGGCGCGCAATTGCAACAGCAGTTGCTTCATGCGCTCCACCGCGTTACTTATCGTCGACAACATATCGGCCTGGAATTCCGGATTGTCCTTGTGCCTTTCCGCGTTTTTCAACAACAGAGACAGTTGCGCAACGAGATTCTTCATGTCATGCACGACGAATGCCGACATGCGATTGAAAGAGTCGAACTTCTTAGCTTCGAGTAAGGCTTCAGCGGCTCGCATGTATGCTATATAACTGGCTGCCTGGCTCCCGGCAGTCTTGAGCAAGTCCAGAACTTCCCAATTCAAGTCGATCTTGGCACGCGACTTTGCCAGAATAATGAAGCCAAAGAGTTCCCCAGCGGCGGCAAGTGGCACCAACAGCCAAGCATCCGGAATGGACCGGAGCCACTCCGGAAGATTTGCATCCGCATATTTTTCCGGTTGCTCTTGATTGTCCGAGAGATCGATGACCCATTGCGTCCTGACAAGAAATTCGACCAAGGCCCCGTCACCGGATTCAACCGCGAGGACCTCCGGCATATTTAGTCGGGCTGCCTGACGTAACTCGCCCGATGGTTCTACCAGCCATAACATGCCGCCTGGACTTTCCACCAGATCGGCAAGGGCGTTGATGGCATGTTCCAGCAGTCCGAGATTCCTATCTCCGACTGTCAGGGATTGGGTGAAGCGCAGCCATTCTTCCCGATAGTCGTAGCGATAATTGTAGAAATGCTTGTTGAGCAGTACTCGCAGTTTCGAGCGCAGACTGCCTGAATGAAACAGCATCCCAAAGATCAGCAGGCCGGCAAAAAGAAACATTACCTGCAGGGCGCCCCCCCAGTGATTACCGAAATAGCGTACAAAATATCCGGCACCGGCAATTGCCACGAGATATATTCCGGAACCAAGCAACGTCGTCGAATGAAAAACAACTTGGCGTGACACGGCTATCTCGAAGGCCCAGTCCTTATTGCGCGCTGTCGATACGGCGATCAATGGCACGATAAGCAGGTTGGCGACTCCTCTGCTCGACCAGACATCTATATCCAGTTGATTGAACAGGAAGGCGTTGCTATACATATACAGATCAAAACAATAGGTCGCGCCCAGACCCAGACACAGGGGCTTGATGCCCCAACGGGCATGCGCTGATATGTTTCTATAGACCTGCTCGACCAGCATCAGACCGACAATTGCAAATGCCATAGGCGCAAAGAATCCTGCCCGCGTGCCTCTGCCGAAGATTGCAACGGCAAGTGAGGGAGCTGAATGCAGACTGAAAGCCGTGATCGCCAACAGGCCGATCGCGACAATCACCCATACGGGTGGATTCTTTCCGCCACCGAATCCATAACGACCGGATGAAAATAGCAACGCCAGGAGCAAACCGTACCAAGCACAGATGCGAAGAGTGTCGAACAGATGCTCTGCGATCCGTAATCCGGGAAGTCCACTACCGGCATAGGCTGCCGCTGCGACCGCCCAGCAACAACTGAGCACAATTGCTGCCAAGATCCAACCGCCAAGTTTGCCGCCCCGCCAGCCGAATCCGAGTTGTATCGCGAACGCAGCGAACCCCAAGGCCGCTATGCCGTACGAATATATTGCCGCGGTGCCATTGAATATGTTCATGCTATGTACTTGACCATTTCCGGTTGGGTTTCACGATGGCAGACTCAGTGCGCACTATCTCCGGAAAGAACAACTTCCACCGTTTTTAACAGGATCAAGAGATCAAGAAATATCGTATGATTCTTGACGTAATACAGGTCAAACTGAAGTTTATGCAGTGCATCGTCAACACTGCTACCGTAGCGGTAACTGACCTGAGCCCAGCCCGTTAGCCCTGGCTTGATGCTATGTCTTGCCGAATAATATGGGATTTGCTCCGCCAGCTGCTCAACGAAATACGGACGCTCCGGACGCGGACCGACGAAGCTCATGTCACCCATTACTACGTTGAAAATCTGCGGCAATTCATCGATGCGGTAACGGCGTATGAATTGACCAACACGGGTAATTCGTGTGTCGTTGGCGTTGGCCCAACGGGGAACTCCGTCCGCCTCCGCATCGGCACGCATGCTGCGAAATTTGAGCACATTGAAAGGTTTCATCTGGCGTCCCACCCGTTCCTGCCGGTAGAACACCGGGCCGTTGCTCTCAACAGCGATGGCAATCGCCGTCATCAGCATCACCGGCAATGCTATCGCGAGCAGGACGATGGATGCGCCAAGGTCAAAGGCACGCTTCACGAAACTGCGCATGCGGCCCTGACGAAAGCCATCGCCGAAAATCAGCCAACTGGCGCGCAGCGCGTCGATTCGAACTTCGCCACCGAGATGCTCGAAGAAGGTAGATTGTTCGACAACCCGGATGCCTTCCAATTTGCATGTTAGCAATTGTTCCAGAGTCATGGCATCACCCCGCCGCTCACGCAAGGCCACGATAATTTCGTCAATGCCGTGAAATTTCACCGTGTCCACGATAGACACGACTCTTGGAAGTATCCGCTGCGGCGACACGGCCACATCGCTTGCGTCCAGCGAATAGAATCCAACCATGGTCAACCCGGGGAAAGCCGACGCTCTCAATGCCTTATCGACTGCTGCGGCCTCAGTGCCTGTACCTATGACCAGTACGCGATAGGCAAAGGGCCCTGCGAATAGGGTATTGATGAATATGGCACGCAACGCCAGGATGCCGCTCAGCGCGAGAACATTATTCAGCGCCAGCGAATCAAGCCAAGCGGATTCGAGTGAAAACCAATGTGAAACAGCAAATAACAGAGGGAAGCCGAGAGAGAATGCGAACAGGACACGTGCTGCGGCGCTGCTGAAGGTGCGAGGTTGATCGCGGCGATACAGCCCGAAAACGCTGATCATGGTCGTCATGAAGACTGCGAATATCACCGCCGGGAAAATCAGCGTCGTGAAGTCTGCACTGCCGGTCGTTCGCTGCAGCAAACCGCCGAGAAAAATGGTGGCAAACAGCAGCACTGCCTCAAGGCCCATCTGAAACAGGGTGTTGGACGGAAAATAGTAGCTAAACAGGCGTACCATTTTTGAACCCCTTTGTTTGTTCCTTGTTGATCGTGAACTAGTTACGGTATGATTATGGCATAGATTCAATGTCTCGTATATGCATTGTGCATATTCAGATTGTTAGCCACAAAGAATGCTGACGAAGTTCGATGCGTATCCTCTGAAATACCCAGACGGTAGTAAATCGAACCGGTTCGGAATTGCGCCGTAAGCCCTCACCGGAAGCCCTGACCTCTCTTCGTCATCCGTGCGCTGCTGATACAATCAGTCCATGCTCCCCTACGCCCTTGCCCGCCCCCTGCTCTTTGGCCTCGATGCCGAAACCGCGCACGACCTGACCATCGCCGGCCTGCGCCACTTCTCCTGCCTGATCCCGGCAACGGCTGCGCCAAGCGGCCCGCCGACCACCGTCATGGGTCTCGTATTCCCCAACCGCATCGGTTTGGCCGCAGGACTGGACAAGAACGGCGAAGCCATCGACGGCCTGGCCAAACTCGGCTTCGGGCACATCGAGATCGGCACTATCACGCCGCTGCCGCAGCCGGGGAACCCGAAACCCCGTCTGTTCCGCCTGCCGAAGCAGCAGGCTTTGATCAATCGCATGGGCTTCAACAATCACGGTGTCGCCGCGCTGCTCGAAAACGTCAAGAGAGCGAAATACCGAGGCATCCTCGGCATCAACATTGGGAAAAACGCCGCCACCCCGATGGCATGCGCCGCCGATGATTACCTCCTTTGCCTGGAAAGGGTGTATCCGTTCGCCAGCTACATCACCGTCAACATTTCTTCGCCCAACACTCGGGATTTGAGACAGTTGCAAGGAAAAACCGAACTCGAGGCATTGCTATCCGCGCTGAAGGGGCGACAAGCTGCACTAGCCGATCGGCACGGCCGCTACGTGCCGCTAGCGCTCAAGGTCGCACCCGACCTTGAGGCGGAGCAGATACGAGGCATCGCCGATGCCTTGCGCCGCCATCACCTGGACGCCGTGATCGCCACCAATACGACGGTATCCCGCGATGGGGTCGCTGGAGAACCCGAAGCGACGCAAGCCGGCGGCCTTTCTGGCGCACCATTGTTCGAAAAATCCACCGCCGTGGTGGCCGCGCTGGCGCAGGCCCTGGCCGGCGAGTTGCCGATCATCGCCGCGGGCGGCGTCACCGATGGCAAACGCGCCGCTGCGAAACTCGCCGCCGGCGCGAAACTGGTGCAGCTATACAGCGGCCTCATCTACCGCGGCCCGGAACTGATAGCCGAATGTCTCAGGGAAACGTCCAGATGATCGTCGCCTGCCCAAAGGAAACCAAGAACCACGAATATCGGGTCGGTTTGAGTCCCGCCGGTGCCCACAGCCTGGTACAGGCCGGACATCAGGTACTGATCGAGACCGATGCCGGAGCGCGTGTCGGCTTCGACGATCAGGCCTATGTGCGCGCCGGGGCGCGCATCGTCGGTAGCGCGGCAGAGGTCTACGGTGCGGCGTCACTGATCATCAAGGTCAAGGAACTGCAAGCGCCGGAGTACTCGCTGACGCGGGCGGGTCAGATACTCTTCTGCTACCACCACCTCGCACCGGATCCGGAGTTATTGGCCCACATGCTGACGTGCGGCGTCTCCTGCCTTGCCTACGAGACGGTCGCCGACGCTGCGGGTCAGCTGCCGCTCCTGGCGCCGATGTCGCGCATCGCCGGCCGCCTCGCGCCTCAGGTAGGCGCCTGGGCGCTGCAGATGGCCAACGGCGGCGAAGGCGTGCTGCTCGGCGGTGTGCCGGGAGTTGCTCCGGCCCATGTGGTGATCATCGGCGCCGGCAGCGTCGGCGCCAATGCCGCGCAGATCGCCGTCGGCATGGGTGCCGAGGTGACGCTGTTCGACCGCGGTACGGAGAAGCTGGAGCGGCTCGATGCCCTGTACCGCGGCCGCATCAAGACCGCGGTGAATGAGCCCTTGACGCTCGCCGCCGCGCTCTGCCAGGCCGACCTCGTGGTTGGCGCGGTGCTGATTCCCGGCCAGCTCGCGCCCAAGCTGATCTCGTTCGAACTCCTGCGCCGGATGCGCCCAGGCAGCGTGATCGTCGATGTCGGCATCGACCAGGGCGGCATCTCCGATGCCTCACATCCGACCTCGCATTCCCAGCCTGTCTTCGTCGCCGAAGGCATCGTGCATTACTGCGTACCCAACATGCCGGCAGCGGTGGCGCGCACCGCCACACTGGCGCTGACCCAGGCGACGCTGCCTTACGCCCTGGCGCTGGCCGAACTCGGCCTGAAAGCCGCGCTGGCGCGGGACGCCGGGCTGGCTCAGGGCTTGCAGGTTCATGCCGGTCAGGTCACCCACGAAGGACTGGCGCGGGATGTCGGCCGGGACTACAGCCGCCCCGAAATTTCATGACCGGCTGCCGCCTCATTCTTCCCGACTGGTTCAAGTGATGCAGGCCGCACTCAGCATCCTGGGTCTGGCTGCCCTGGCGTTGGTCATGGCGCTGACCTACACCCGTTCCAGACGCAGGCGCAGGGACGTATCCCTGGCCGAAAGAATCGACGCCATCCTGCCCCAGACGCAATGCGGTCAGTGCGGTTATCCCGGCTGCCAGCCTTATGCCGAAGCCATCGCCAAGGGCGAAGCCGACATCAACCAGTGCCCGCCCGGTGGCGCGGCAGGCATCAGAAAACTCGCGCGACTGCTCGACCGGGAGATCAAACCGCTCTCCGCCGCACACGGCGTCGAACAGCCCAGAGCCGTGGCCTTTATCGACGAACAACTGTGCATCGGCTGCACGCTCTGCATCCAGGCCTGCCCGGTCGATGCGATCGTCGGCGCCGCCAAACAGATGCACACCGTCGTAGCCTCGCTCTGCACCGGCTGCGCCTTGTGCCTGCCGCCCTGCCCGGTCGATTGCATCCGCATGTTGCCGCTGGCCCAGCGCCAGCCGTTGACGTTCTGGCTGACCCGCGGCGCGAAGCGGGAGGCCGACGCGGCACGCCAGCGTTTTAAGAATCGCAATCTCCGCCTCGAACGCGAGCGGCAGGAAAAGGCCGCACGCTTCCTCGCCCGGGCCGAGACCGGGACTGCCGCTACGGACCCGAAAAAAGCACTGATCGCCGCCGCCATTGAACGTGCTCGGCTGCAGAAGGAGCAGGTCAAGCCGCAGAACGTCACCGACCTCAGTCCGGAGACGCGCGCCAGCATCGCCGCCATCGAGGCGCGGCGAGTGAGCCCGAATCATGCGTCGGATCACGCGGCGGACCGGACGGCGGAAGGCGCGAATACCCACCCGGCCGAGGAGCCGTGACCTTACCATGAGCCCGAAGATAATCCGCACGCTGTTCGAACGCCTCGCCGCGGCATGCCCTGAGCCTGCGACCGAACTGGAGTATGCGACGCCCTTTCAACTCCTGGTCGCGGTGATCCTCTCCGCTCAGGCCACCGACAAGGGCGTCAACCTCGCCACGCGCCGGCTGTTTCGCGAAGCGCCTACGGTGCAGAAGATCGCCGCCCTAGGCGAAGAAAAACTCGCCGGCTACATCAACAGCATCGGCCTGTATCCGACCAAGGCGAAGAACGTCGCGGCCATGGCCAAACTGCTGATCGAGCGCCACGGCGGCGAAGTGCCGCACCGGCGCGCCGAACTCGAGGCCTTGCCCGGCGTCGGCCGGAAGACCGCCAACGTGATCCTCAATACCGTCTTCCATGAGCCGGTGATCGCCGTCGACACCCATATTTTCCGTCTGGCCAACCGCACCGGACTGGCGCCGGGCAAGGACGTCCGCGCCGTCGAGAACCGGTTGGCCAAAGCCGTGCCGCGTGAATACAGGCAGCACGCGCACCACTGGCTGATCCTGCACGGCCGCTACGTCTGCAAAGCGCGGAAGCCCGACTGCGAGCGCTGCCTGATCCGCGACCTATGCGAATTTCCCGACAAGATCGAGGGGTAGTCCCGATGTTTAGTCCCGATGTTTAGTCCAACCCGCGAACAAGCGCGGCGTTTCTTTATCGACTCATGGGACAAGCGGTCCCGGGGATTGCCGCAAACGCCGCTGGAACACCTGGCCGCCGACATCGTCTCGTTGCACCCGGAGTACCACGGCCTGATGGCGCATGGCGAACAGGCGGTGGCACGCGACTGGTCGCCCGACCAGGGCGAGACCAATCCATTCCTGCATTTGTCCATGCATCTGGCGATCGAGGAGCAACTGTCGATCGACCAACCTGGCGGCATCCGTGCCGCCTTCGAGGCGCTCCTGGCGCGATACTCTGATCGCCACCAGGCGCTACACGAGGTGCTCGAATGCCTCGGCGAGACAATTTGGCAGGCGCAGCGCAACGCCGCCCCACCCGATGGCGCGGCCTACCTCGCCTGTGTCAAGGGCCGGCTGCGTTACAATTCTGTTCTACCCACTAGAGGATAGTTCCCATGCGTTTCGCAGGCAGCAGCAATTACGTCGCCACACCCGATCTGATGCTCGCGGTCAATGCCGCCATCGCATTGGAGCGGCCCCTGCTCATCAAGGGCGAACCCGGCACCGGCAAGACCATGTTGGCCGAGGAAGTCGCCGCCGCGCTAGGCCTGCCGCTGATGCAATGGCACATCAAATCCACCACCAAGGCGCAACAGGGTCTCTACGAGTACGACGCGGTGTCCCGACTGCGCGACTCACAACTGGGCGACGGTCGCGTCCATGACATCGCCAACTACATCCTCAAGGGCGTGCTCTGGCAGGCCTTCGAGGCCGAGGAACAAACCATCATCCTGATCGACGAGATCGACAAGGCCGACATCGAATTTCCCAACGACCTGTTGCGCGAACTCGACCGAATGGAATTCTATGTTTACGAAACGCGCCAGTTGATCAAGGCCCGGCGCCGCCCGCTGGTCTTCATCACCTCGAACAACGAAAAGGAACTACCCGACGCCTTCCTGCGCCGCTGCTTCTTTCACTACATCAAGTTTCCCGACAAGGAGACCATGCAGCGTATCGTCGATGTACATTTCCCAGGCATCAAGCAGGCGTTGCTGAAGGAGGCATTGCAGGTATTCTTCGAACTGCGCGAAGTGCCCGGACTGAAAAAGAAACCCTCGACCTCAGAACTGCTCGACTGGCTGAAACTCCTCCTTGCCGAGGATATCCCGCCGGAGGCGCTGCGCTCCCAGGACCGGAAGGTGACAGTGCCGCCGCTCCATGGCGCGCTACTGAAGAACGAGCAGGACGTGCATCTGTTCGAGCGCCTGGTGTTCATGGCCAAGCAGAATCGCTGATTCACGCTCCCGGTTATGCTGATCGACTTCTTCCTCCATCTCAAGGCGGCCAAGCTGCCGGTATCCACCAAGGAATTCCTGACGCTCCTGGAAGCCCTGCAGGCGCGTGTGATCAGCCACAGCCTGGACGAGTTCTATGTTCTTTCTCGCGCCTGCCTGATCAAGGACGAATCGAACTATGACAAGTTCGACCGCGCCTTCGGCGGCTACTTCAAGGGCGTCACGGAACTGCCCGGCCTAGATGCCGAGATTCCCGAGGACTGGCTCAGGGCGATGGCGAAAAAACATCTCACGCCCGAGGAAAAAGCCAAGCTGGAGAAACTCGGCTGGGACAAGCTGATGGAGCAGTTGAAGCAGCGCCTGGAAGAACAGAAGGAAAGACACCAGGGCGGTTCAAAGTGGATCGGCACCGGCGGCAGTTCCCCCTTCGGCAACGGCGGCTTCCACCCGGAAGGCATCCGCATCGGCGGCCAGTCCGCCGGCAACCGCAGCGCAATCAAGGTCTGGGAGCAGCGCGAATTCAAGAACCTCGACGATACCGTGGAACTGGGTACGCGCAATATCAAGGTGGCGTTGCGCAGGTTGCGCCGCTTCGCGCGGGAAGGCGCGGCGGAGGAACTCGATCTCGACGGCACGATCCGCGACACGGCGCAGAACGCCGGCTGGCTGGACATCAAGATGCGTCCGGAACGCCACAACAAGATCAAGGTGCTGCTCTTCCTCGACATCGGCGGCTCAATGGACGACCACATCAGGCTGTGCGAGGAGATGTTCTCCGCGGCCAAGAGCGAGTTCAAGCACCTCGAATATTTCTACTTCCATAACTGTGTCTATGACTACGTCTGGCGCGACAACCGGCGCCGCCATGCCGAGCGCTTCCCGCTCCACGACGTGATGCACAAGTACGGCGATGACTACAAGCTGATTATGGTCGGCGACGCCACCATGAGCCCCTATGAAATCCTTCAGGCTGGCGGCAGCGTCGAATATATGAACGAGGAGCCGGGAGCGACCTGGCTCGCCAGATTACTCGAGCGCTATCCCAAGGCCGTCTGGCTCAACCCGGAACCGGAGCGGCTCTGGGAATACCGCCACTCGATCCAGATCATCCGCGACATCATGGGATCCCGGATGTTTCCGCTCTCCCTCGAAGGACTCGAGCGGGCGATGCGCCAGTTGAACAAGTAGGCCGAAGTGCCGGCCACAGGGCCCTAGCACCTGCTTCGCTGGCACAAGACCCCTGGGTTGCCCTTTGGGCAACTACGGGCTCTAGAATCCCTGGACCGGCGGTGCCACCTTCATCACTTCCTCGATGGTGGTGAGCCCTGCCGCGATTTTCAGCGCGCCTGAGATGCGCAGCGGTTTCATCCCTTCCCGCGTCGCCTGTTCCCGGATCTTGGCAAGGTCTGCGGCACTGGTGACGAGCCGGTTGAGCTCTGGCGAAAGCAGCAGAATTTCGTAGATGCCGATGCGGCCCATATAGCCGGTCATGCGGCATTCCAGGCAGCCAACCGGGTGGCACAATGTTTCCGGCATATTCGACTTCCACGGGGCCACCAGTTCGTTCCAGGCGGCTTCGTCTTCCGCGCGCAGCTTGCCTGCTTTCTTGCAGTGCGGGCAGAGCGTGCGTACCAGGCGCTGCGCCATCACGCCGAGGATAGTGGAATTGAGCAGATAGGCCGGCACCCCCAGATCGAGGAGGCGGGTGATGGCTGAGGGCGCATCGTTGGTATGCAGGGTGGACAGCACCAGATGGCCGGTCAGCGCCGCCTGAATCGCCATGTCGGCGGTCTCCAGGTCGCGGATCTCGCCGACCATGATGATATCGGGATCCTGCCGCATCAAGGCGCGTATGCCCGCGGCAAAACCCATGTCGATGCCGGACAGCGCCTGCACCTGGTTGAAGGTCGGTTCGACCATCTCGATCGGATCCTCGATCGTGCACACATTCACTTCCGGCGTAGCGAGTGTCTTCAGCGTCGTGTACAGCGTCGTCGTCTTGCCAGAACCGGTCGGCCCAGTGACCAGAATGATGCCATTGGGCTGCCGCGTCATCCGCTGCCAGCGCTCCGCATCCTCGTCGGAGAAGCCCAGTTCGCGGGCATCGCGCACCAGCACTTCGGGATCGAAGATGCGCATCACCAACTTCTCGCCGAAAGCGGTGGGCAAGGTCGACAGACGCAGCTCGACCTCCATACCTTCCGGGGTCCGCGTCTTGATCCGTCCGTCCTGCGGTCGGCGCTTCTCGACCACGTCCATGCGACCGAGGATCTTGATGCGGCTGGTCATGGCATTCAACACCGGCATCGGAATCTGGTAGACCTGATGCAGGACGCCGTCGATGCGAAAGCGCACGATCCCCAGGTCGCGCCGCGGCTCGATGTGTATGTCGCTGGCGCGCTGCTCGAAGGCATACTGCCAGAGCCAGTCGACGATATGGACGATGTGCTGATCGTTGGCGTCGAAGCTGCGGTTGGCCTGACCCAGTTCGACAAGTTGCTCGAAGTTGGTTAGCCCGGAGCCACCGCTGACGTTGCCGGTCGACATCGCTGTCTTCACCGACTTAGCCAGATTGTAGAACTCCACTTGATAGCGCGCGATGGCATCGGGGTTGGCAATGACGCGGCGGATTCCCTTGCGCAGGATAGGCTGTAGCTCCGCTTCCCAGGCGCGCTGGAACGGCTCCGCCGTCGCCACCACGACTTCTTGCGCGGTCACTTCCACCGGCAGCACGCGAAAACGCGTCGCATAGGCGCTGGAGATTATCTCGGTGACGGCGGAAAAATCGATCTTCAGCGGATCGATGTGCAAATAGTCGAGGCCGCACCACTGGGCCAGCCATTGGCTCAGCGTCTCGAGATCGAGCGTACGGTGCGGCGGCCGGGCCGACTTCCATTTCTGCTCGCTGATGACGATCAGCGGATGAGTATCGCCGCGGAAATAGCGGCGCTCGGTCATGAATTTTTCCGCGTCGGCCGCCGCCACCTGACCGTCGGCAACGAGCGCGGCGCTCACCTCAGCCAGGCTTAACCGGTGTTCCTTATGCTCTTTGTTGTGTCGACCATCCACCGCTGTCGGCATGGCAATTCCAAGGAAAGACGATGGCCGCACTATAGCCGACAAGCTTCTCCGATTAAAGCGGATATTAGCCGTGCGGCGCTGCAGGGTGTATACAGCCGTCATACGGCAGCACCGGAAAAGGAGGAAACCCAATGAAACGCAGTCTGGCCCTGGGTCTGGCCCTTTGCCGCGCCATCCTGGTCAGCTTGGCCGCCATCTGCCTCCCCGCCATAGCTCAGACCGCCTCCGACTGCGCCAAGGCCCGCGATCCGGCGCGCTGCGAGGCCCGCCAGGGGGCGCTGGAAATCTGCAAGGAAAAGCGCCGCGCCGAGCGACGGCGATGCCTGGAGGAGCAACTACCACCACCCGATTGCCGCAAGGCGACATTCCCCGAACGCTGCCTTGCGGCGGTTGCCGCCCATGTGGCCTGCCGGGCCAAGCCCGTCGCGGAACAGCGGCAATGCCTGCGCGAGCAGTTGCGCCCGGCAGCACCGTCCAGTAGGTAACTATGGGGAAAGCGCCGCGCGCCACGCCGCGCACTTTTTCTCGAAGGAAAGCGTGAATGCCGGACTGGTCGAGGGCAGGATCGCCGTCTGAAAGCCCGCGCCGGCCAAATGCCGCGCGAACTTGCCCGCCTTCTGGCCGTTGAAGCAGATCCGGGTCAGTTGCGGCGCGAGTCTTTTCAGGATCGTGAAATCGTTAACCGCGGCCTCGCGGATCGCGGCATCGAGGCTGCCCTCGCGCAGGCAACTGCCGAAGACATCCCAGATGGCGATGCCCGCGCGCTGCACCGCCTGGACTCTGGCAGCGTAGTCCATCTCTGCCAGCGGGGTATCGGTCACGGCGCCCAGAATGCGCCAGAACTGATTCTGGCGGTGGCCGTAATACTGCCGCGCCGCCAGCGATGCCTGCGACGGAAAGCTGCCAAGGATCAGAATCCTGGCATCCGCAGCGATGATCGGCGGCAGGCCGCGCAGCAGCCCGTTCACAGCTTCAGCGCGAGCCCCCGTCCAGTTCCAGCATCAGCTGGTTGATCCGGCGCACGAAGGCCGCCGGATCGTCCAGGCTGCCACCTTCGGCAAGCAGGGCCTGATCGAAGAGCACCGCCGCCCAGTCGTCGAATTTCTTTTCCTCGTATTTGAGGCGCAGCACCACCGGATGCTTCGGGTTGATCTCCAGGATCGGCCGGCCCTCGGGCGCCTTCTGGCCAGCGGCCTTGAGGATGCGCGCCAGGTTGCCGCCGATGTCGTGCTCGTCGGAGACCAGGCAGGCCGGGCTTTCGGTGAGGCGATGGGTGACCCGCACCTCCTTGACCTTGTCATTCAGGCTGCCCTTGATCCTGTCGGTGAGTTCCTTGAATTCGTCCGATTCCTTTTGCTGTTCCTGCTTCTCCACCTCGTCCTCGAGGCCGCCCAGGTCGAGCCCGCCCCTGGCCACCGATTGCAATGACTTGCCGGAAAATTCGCTGAGGTTGCCGATCACCCATTCGTCGACCCGGTCGGAAAGCAGCAGCACCTCGATGCCCTTCTTGCGGAAGATCTCCAGATGCGGGCTGTTCTTCGCCGCATTGAAGGTTTCCGCGGTGACGAAGTAGATCTTGTCCTGGCCTTCCTTCATCCTGGCGATATAGTCGGCTAGCGAGACCGTCTCATCGGCCGTATCGGCATGGGTCGACGCGAAGCGCAAGAGGCCCGCAATCTTTTCCTTGTTGGCGTGATCCTCGCCGACCCCTTCCTTGAGCGCACGGCCGAATTCCTTCCAGAAGCCGGCGTACTTCTCCTGCTGATTCTCCGCGAGGTCCTCGATCAGCGATAGCACCTTCTTCGTGCAGCCGGCTCGGATCGCCTCGATATCCTTGCTCTCCTGGAGGATTTCCCGCGAGACGTTGAGCGGCAGGTCGCTGGAATCGACGACGCCGCGGACGAAGCGCAGATAGGCCGGCATCAGTTGCTCGGCATCGTCCATGATGAACACGCGGCGCACGTAAAGCTTGACGCCGTGGCGGGTATTGCGATCCCACATATCGAAGGGCGCATGGGCCGGGAGGTAAAGCAGCTGGGTATATTCCTGGCGTCCTTCGACGCGGGCATGGACCCAGGCCAGCGGCGGCTCGAAGTCATGGCCGACATGCTTGTAGAACTCCTGATACTGCTCGTCGGTGATCTCGGATTTTGGCCTCGCCCAAAGCGCACTGGCCTGGTTGACTGTCTCCGTCTCAGCCGTGATCTTCTGTTCGTTGGCCTCCTTGTCCCATTCTTCCTTGCCCATCAGGATCGGCTGGACGATATGGTCGGAGTACTTGCGGATGATGGAGCGCAGCTTCCAGCCGTCGGCCAGATCTTCCTGGCCATCACGCAGATGCAGGGTGATCTCGGTTCCGCGGGCGGGCCGATCGACCATCTCCAGGGTGAACTCGCCGCCGCCGTCCGACTCCCAGCGCACGCCCAGGCTCGGCAGTTCGCTGGCGCGGCGCGTCAGGACGGTAACCTTGTCGGCGACGATGAAGGAGGAATAGAAGCCGACGCCAAACTGACCGATCAGATTCGCATCCTTCTGCTGGTCGCCGGAGAGCTGCGAAAAGAATTCGCGCGTGCCGGACTTGGCAATGGTACCCAGATTCGCAATCACCTCGTCGCGGCTCATGCCGATGCCGTTGTCGCTGACGGTCAGCGTTTTTGCCGCCTTGTCGTAGGCGATGCGGATATTGAGCTCGCTGTCGTCCTCGAACAGGGCGCCGTTGTGCAGCGCCTCGAAGCGCAACTTGTCGCAGGCATCCGAAGCATTGGAAATCAGTTCGCGCAGGAAAATCTCGCGGTTGCTGTAGAGCGAGTGGATCATCAACTGCAGAAGCTGTTTGACCTCGGTCTGAAAACCGAGCGTCTCGCGCGTGGTCGCTGCCGTCATGCTGTGTACTCCCTGAAAAAAAACCTTTCCCGAAACTTGGGGCATTCGCGCCGATTTCAAGAGGACCGCAGCGCCCCCCCGCCTTCGGCCATCGCTTCACTGATAGCGTATGGCCACGACCTCGATCTCGCGAATGCCGGCGGGACTCTGGAAACGCACCACATCGCCCACCCGCGCCCTCATCAGCGCCCGAGCCAGCGGCGAGATCCAGCTGATGCAGCCGGCCGCGGCGTCGGCTTCGTCGACGCCGACGATCTGGTAACTGCCCGCCGACCCGTCGGCGTCAATGATGTCCACGGTCGCGGCAAAAAATACCTGATCGCGATTCTCCTGCTGCGCAGGGTCAACCACTACGGCATTCTCCAGCCGCTTCATCAGGTAACGGATGCGCCGGTCGATCTCGCGCAGGCGTCTCTTGCCGTAAATGTAATCGCCGTTCTCCGAACGATCGCCGTTGCCGGCGGCCCAGGATACGGTCTGCACCAGCGCCGGTCGCTCATGCCTGACCAGTTGTTCCAGTTCCGCCTGCAGCCTTGCATAGCCGGTCACCGTCAAATAGTTCCCACTCCCGGAAGGCAGCGCGGGGGCGTCCGGGAACTCGTCGTCGTCCCCGTCGGAATCGGGGCTTGGTCTGGTCATCGCCTGAACTCTGGCCGAAAAAGGGCACCATTGTAAGTCCTATCATCGCCAGTTGTATTTCCCGGGCGCCGCGCATAAGATTCGCGACATGCTGCCCACAGAAGATTTGGAGTCATTGAAGAACCGCCTCGGCGAACTCGCCCTCGAGCATCGCGACCTCGACGAGACGATCGAACGCCTCCTCTCCGCGCCGCCCAAGGATCAGTTGCTGCTGGGCCGGCTGAAGAAACGCAAGCTGTTGCTGAAGGATCGCATCGCCCTGCTCCAGCGCATGCTCGAACCCGACGTGCCGGCCTAAGGGTAAGTCAGGGCATGTCCGAGCCCAAGGGCTACAGCTTCGACACCCTGAGCCTGCATGCGGGCCAGGTTCCCGATGCGCAGCATGGCGCGCGCGCCACGCCGATCTATCTAACCACCTCCTTCGTCTTCAAGGACAGCGACCAGGCCTCGGCCCTGTTCAACATGGAGCGCGCCGGACATGTCTACTCGCGCATTTCCAACCCGACCAATGCCGTGCTCGAAGAGCGCATCAGCGCGCTCGAAGGCGGCGTCGGCGCGATAGCCACGGCTAGCGGCCAGGCCGCATTGCATCTGGCCATCGCCACGCTGATGGATGCCGGTAGCCACATCGTCGCTTCGCGCGCGCTTTACGGTGGCTCGCACAACCTCCTCGAATACACGCTGCCGCGCTTCGGCATCACCACCAGCTTCGTCTCGCCGCGCGACCTGGCCGGCATCCGCACCGCGATCCGGCCCAACACGCGCCTGATCTTCGGCGAGACCCTGGGCAATCCCGGTCTCGACGTGCTCGACGTGCCGGGGCTCGCCGGGATCGCCCACGAACGCGGCCTGCCGCTCCTGGTCGATGCCACCTTCACCACGCCTTATCTGATGCAGCCGCTGGAACATGGAGCCGACCTGGTCATGCATTCTGCGACCAAGTTCCTCGGCGGCCACGGCGTGGCCATCGGCGGCCTCCTGGTCGATGGCGGCCGCTTCGATTGGGACCGCGAAGGTGCGAGTGCGGGCAAGTTTCCGACGCTCACCGAGGCCTACCGAGGCTTTCACGGCATGGACTTCGCCGAGGAATCCCCGGTCGCCGCCTTCCTGCTCCGGGCGCGGCGCGAGGGCCTGCGCGACTTCGGCGCCTGCATGTCGCCGCTGACCGCGTTCCAGATCCTCCAGGGCATGGAGACACTGCCGCTACGCATGGCGCGGCACATCGACAACACGCGCAAAATCGTGGCGCATCTGGCCGCGCATCCCCAGGTGGAATCCGTCTCCTACCCGGAACTGCCCGACCACCCCGACCACGAACTGGCCAGGCGCCTGCTGCCAAAGGGCTGCGGTGCGGTGTTCACCTTCGTGCTGAAAAGTGGCTCCGGCGGCAGCCGGCTCGCCGGCAAGCGCTTCATCGAAAGCCTGCGGGTGTTCTCGCATCTGGCCAACGTCGGCGATGCCAAGTCGCTAGTGATTCATCCAGCCAGCACGACCCATTTCCGCATGTCCGCCGAAGCCCTCGCCGCCGCCGGCATTTTCGAGGGCACGGTGCGACTCTCGGTGGGTCTGGAAGATGCGGAAGACCTGATCGAAGATTTGAACCGCGGCCTCCATGCCGCGCAGAAACCCTGAGACTATGGAAGTCACCGTCGACGGCCTAGGCGCCTATGTCTATAGCGGCGGGAAATCCTTGGCGGCGGCACAGGACAACGCGCTGCCGGCACTGCTGTTCATCCACGGCGCAGCTCTCGACCACTCCTGCTGGAACCTGCAAAGCCGCTGGTTCGCCCATCACGGCCATGGCGTGTTCGCCGTCGACCTGCCTGGCCACGGCCGCTCCGCCGGCGCGCCGCTGACCAGTATCGCCGCCATGGCCGCCTGGCTGGTGGCGTTCCTCGATGCCGCCGGGATAGAACGAGCCGCGCTGGTCGGCCACAGCATGGGCTCCCTGGCGGCGCAGGCGGCGGCAGCATGCTTCCCCGAGCGGATCACCAGCATCGCGCTACTCGGCAATGCGACGCCGATGCCGGTATCGGCCGCGTTGCTGGAGGCTGCGAAAAATGACGAGCCTCGCGCCCGGAACATGATCAACGTCTGGTCACACAGTCCGCGAGCTCATCTCGGCGGCAACGCCGTGCCCGGCCTGTGGCTCCCCGGCATGAATCTGCGCCTGATGGAGCGGGCCGCCCCGGGCGTGCTCTTCGCCGATCTATCCGCCTGCAATGATTATCGGGATGGCTTGGCGCAAGCCGCCAAGGTCGTCTGTCCGGCGCTGATTCTGTCGGGCAGCCACGACCTGATGGCGCCGCCCAAAGCCACGCTGGCGCTGGCTGCCGCCTTGCCAGGGGCAAAGCGGCAAGTATTGAACGGTGCCGGCCACGCCATGATGAGCGAGCAACCCGACGCCGTGCTCGACGCCCTGTTCGCTTTCCTCGCCGGCGCCTGAGTCGCCGTTTAGATCAGCGGACGCTGCCTGACGAATTCACGCTTGTCGGCGGCCGTCAGCAGTTTCATCCGGTATTCTGCCTTCGTGGCGGTAGACCGATCGGGATACTCAACGACCGTCAGCAGACGCAACGGTGGATGGGAACGGGTATAGCGCCCGCCGCGGCCCTCGGCATGCGCGGCATAACGCGCTGCGACATCGACCGTAATCCCGGTGTAGATGCTGCCATCCCGGCACTCGAGCAGATAGAGGTACCAAGCCATTTCAAGGGCGGCTAGCTACTCTTCCAGCGGAAAGCCGGCGGCTTCTTGGCCAGAAATCCGGCCACAGCAACGCGGTGATACTCGGTATGCAGCGACATCGCCTGGGCGGACGCTTCCAATTCGGCCAGGGTGTCCTGATCGAGATTGAAGGAACGGTTGAGGATGTTCTTGGCGATGCCCAGCGCTTCGGTCGACGCCTCGCCGAAGCGCGCAGCCAGCGCCAGCGCTTCGTCTAGCAGGCTCTCGGGCGGGTAGGCGGCGTAGAGGATGCCGAGCCGCTGCGCCTCGTCGGCGTCGACCTCGCGCGCCGAAAATACCAACTCTTTGGCGCGCTGCAGACCGACGATGCGCGGCAGCAGGAAAAATCCGCCGAGATCGGGAACCAGGCCGATGCGCGCGAAAACAGCGCAAAAGCGCGTGGCCGGCGTGCCGACAATGAAGTCACAGGCCAACGCCAGATTGAATCCCGCGCCAAAGGCAACGCCATTAACCGCGGCAATGACCGGCTTCTCCAGATTTACCAGTTCGCGGAACCACTGGTGCAGGCGGCGGATCCGATCGCGATCAACAAAGATCGGCCGCTGTTCGGCGCTGAGGGATTTCAGATCTCCGCCCGAACAAAAGGCGCCGCCAGCGCCGGTGATGACCACGGCTTTGACCTCTGCACTGTCGCGTGCGGTGAACACAGCCTCACCCAGGGCGCGGCGCATCTCGAGGTCAAGCGCATTGCGGCTCTCGGGCCGGTTCAGGGTGATCAGCAGGGTCGCGCCGTGGCGCGTCAGAAGGATGGGGGCGGGATCGCTCATCATTCGGCACCGGGCGACGACGTCATGGCGCGGAATCGCCCGAGAATGCCCCTGCACCAGGGCAAACCAGATCTGAGCAAAACCGCGAGACGGATCGCGGCGTAGTGACAAACACTCAGGCGAGCCGGCCGGCCTCGCCGACCTGATGCTCGGGTGTCGCCGTGCGGGCGCTGTCGCGCTTGTCGTAATAGTAGCGAACAGGCTTTCCGCCGACCACGACGGTGGCACCCCAGCCTTGCTGTTCCTTCGCCACCGCGCGATTCGGCGTCTTGAATTTTCCCGAGTCCGTTTCAGAACTCATATTCAGGCTCACCGAAGTCAATGCACTGGGCGAACGAGGCAGGGAGACCTGCGCAACCGGCGCAGCCCTGGTCGTCTTCGGAAGCTTTTCTTGCAGCCTCAGCGCGGCGAGGATCAGCGCGGTATTTCTTCTGTCGAATTCTAGAGAGATGCCGTCGTCGGTCCAGAAGAAGATGTCGCCGTCCGGAAAATATTCCAGAAATACTTCCCTGCCCTTGGCGTCCAGTTGGACCGACTGCCCGATGGCATGGTTCGGCAGCTCATTCATTTTCATGATGGATTCCTCTCAAGAGAACTACTTGATTAATATGTTCAGTTTCCCAGATTCAGCGCCATCCTGGCCTTGCTCTGCGCCTCCGCCTTGTTGATGGCAGTCATCTGCCGGCCAAAGGCCTCGCGCTCCTCCCTGTCCCGCTGAGTCGCCTTGATGCTCTTCAGGCAGCGCCAGCGCTTGCCGGTCTTGGTCTCGATCCGGCGCATTTCTTCTTTCGGATGTTGCAGGCGGCAATGGTAACAGTAGATAGTATCAGCCATACGCAGCGGGTCGATTCAAAATAATGAGCATCACGCGAGGGAAGCGAGGTGTACTAGGTACTAATAGGGCGGCCAGGCCGTCAAAAGAGTATTGTTGCAACGGCACATTTTAGCACGTGAGCGTCTGCCGGCGCAGGCTGCATGGACGGCATCGAGTGTGCGCGTACAATCCATGCCTCACCCGGACATCACCCGCAACATGGCCGACACTAACATTTCCCCGCTTGCCTGCTGCCCAGCCGCGCCCGGCGCCGACGAGACGGTGGCAGCGACGCGAGCCTGGCTAGAGAAAGCCGTCATCGGCCTCAACTTGTGCCCCTTCGCCAAGACCGTCCATGTCCATGGCCGCATCCGTTATTGTTATTCCAACGTTACGACTCCCGAAGGTCTGCTGGAACAACTCGCCTCCGAGCTCCTCGATCTGAAGGCTGCGGATGCTACGATCGTCGAGACCACGCTGCTAATCCATCCTTGCGTGCTCGTCGACTTCCTCGCGTTCAACGAGTTCCTCCAGGCGGTCGATGATCTCGTTGCCGGATTGGATCTTGAGGGAGAGTTTCAGGTCGCGAGCTTTCACCCCGACTACCAGTTCGCCGATAGTCTGCCCGACGACATCGAGAACTACAGCAACCGCTCGCCCTACCCGACGCTGCACCTGTTGCGCGAAGCGAGCATCGAACGAGCGGTGGCGACGTTCCCGAACGCCGCTGACATCTATGAAAGGAACATCGAGACCTTGCGCCGTCTGGGTCACGATGGCTGGCGGCGGCTATTCACACGGTAGGTCGGGCTTAAGCCCGACATGTCGGCATGAATGCCGACCTACAAACCCTTACTCCGATTTTCGATCATGGCCAAACAAACCTACGATGAAACATCCTTCCGCGTACTCAAGGGACTGGAACCGGTCCGGGAGCGGCCCGGGATGTATACCGACACCAGTTCGCCCACCCATATTCTGGCCGAGGCCGTAGATAATGCCGCCGATGAAGCGCTCGCCGGATTCGCCCGTAACATCCACGTAGCCCTGCATCTGGACGGCTCGGCATCGGTGTCCGACGACGGCCGCGGCATACCGATCGGCCTGCATGCCGAAGAAAAGATCCCGGTTGTAGTTCTGGCCTTCACCCGGCTCCATGCCGGGGGAAAGTTCGACAAGAGAACGGGCAATAGCGCCTATGCTTTCTCCGGCGGCCTGCATGGCGTAGGCGTCGCGGTGACCAATGCTCTGTCGACGCGGGTCGATGTCGAGGTTCGCCGGGAAGGGAAAATTCATGCACTGGTTTTCTCCAAGGGCGGCGAGAGCGTGTCGCCGATCGAGATCATCGGCTCCTGCCAAAAGCAGACGGGAACCCGCGTTAGGATCTGGCCCGATGCCAGGTATTTCGATACGCCCAAGTTCAACCTGGGCTCCATCGAACGCAGCCTACGCTCAAAGGCGGTGCTGCTGCCGGGCGTGTCGGTGGTGCTCGACATCGAGCAGGCTGACGGGACCATCGCCTCCCGGTCATGGGCCTACCAGGACGGCATCCGCGGCTATCTGGCCGATCTTGCCGGGGAGATCGAACCGGTCGCGCCGGTATTCACCGGCGAGAAATATGCCAGCGAGGATGGCGACTACGCGATCGGCGAAGGCGCCGCCTGGGCACTGGCGTGGTACCCGGATGCCGTCCCTTCCGAATCCTATGTCAATTTAATTCCGACGCCGCTGGGCGGCACCCACGAGTCGGGCCTGCGCGCCGGCGTCTTCGATGCGGTCAAGTCCTTTGTCGAGCATCATGCGCTGCTGCCGCGCGGCGTGAAGATGCAACAGGAGGATGTCTGCGGCAAGATGGCGAGCATCCTTTCGGTGCGCCTGCTCGACCCCCAGTTTCAAGGTCAGATCAAGGAAAAGCTGAACAGCCGGGAAGCGGTGAAACTGGTCGCAGGCATCGTCCGCGATCTCCTGGAAAACTGGCTCAACAGCCATGTCGAGCACGGCAAGGTGATCGCCGAACTGTCGATCAGGCAAGCCTTGGCAAGGCAGAAATCCGCTCAGAAAATCGAGAAACGGAAGTCTTCCGGCGTGGCCGTGCTGCCGGGAAAACTCTCCGATTGCGAGTCCGAGGATATCGCCGTCAATGAGGTATTCCTAGTCGAAGGCGACAGCGCCGGCGGTTCGGCGAAGCAGGGACGGGACCGCGAGACGCAGGCAATCCTGCCCCTCCGCGGCAAGGTGCAGAACTCCTTCGAGATCGACGCAAGCCAACTCTATGCCAACCGCGAAATCCACGACATCGCCGTGGCGCTCGGCGTCGAGCCGCACGCGCCGGACGCGCCGGAGACGGTGCTCGCAGATCTCCGCTATGGCCGGGTGATCATCATGGCCGATGCTGATGTCGATGGCAGCCATATCCAGACCCTGCTCCTGACGCTGTTCTACCGGCACTTTCCCAAGCTCATCGAGCGCGGCCATGTCTGGATCGCCCAGCCGCCGCTCTACCGCATCGACGTTCCTGCAGCGGGCAAGGGCAAGCCGGCGCGGCGTCTGTATGCGCTCGACGAAGGCGAACTCGAAGCGATGATGGAGCGCCTCGCCAAGGAGAAGGTGAAAACGGAGCAGCTCGAGATCGGACGCTTCAAGGGACTGGGCGAAATGAATCCGCAGCAGTTGCGGGAGACCTCGATGGATCCGGTGACGCGGAGGATGCTGCGGGTCACGATGCGACCAGGCGCGGAACTGGAAACGCGTAAGATGTTCACCCTGTTGATGGCGAAAGGTGAATCCGGCGGCCGGCGTGAATGGATGGAGAGGAAAGGCAGCAACGTGGAGGCCGACCTTTGAGCAACAACAATCTGGATTTATTTTCCGACGCCGAAGTACCTGCGCAGTTGACGCAGCTTCCGCCGCCTCCACCACAGCCGCCGGAGGAGATGCTCCCGGATGACGCGGCGCCGCTGGACCTGTTCGCCGAACAGGCCTACCTCGCCTACGCCGTCTCGGTCGTCAAGAGCCGCGCCCTGCCCCAGGTCGAAGACGGCCAGAAGCCGGTGCAGCGGCGCATCCTTTACGCCATGCACGAGATGGGGCTGCGCTCCGGCGCCAAGCATGTCAAATCCGCCCGTGTGGTCGGCGACGTGCTCGGCAAGCTCCATCCCCACGGCGACAGTTCCGTCTATGACGCGATGGTGCGCATCGCCCAGGACTTCAGCCTCCGTTACCCGCTGGCCGATGGCCAGGGCAATTTCGGCTCGCGCGACGGCGACGGCGCCGCCGCGATGCGCTACACGGAAATCCGCCTGACGCCGATCGCCGATCTCTTACTCTCCGAGATCGATAGAGGCACGGTGGATTTCAAACCCAATTACGACGGCAGTTTCAAGGAGCCGTCCCTGCTTCCCGCCCGCCTGCCCTTCGCGCTGCTCAACGGCGCGTCCGGCATCGCCGTGGGTATGGCCACGGAAATGCCGCCGCACAACTTGAACGAAGTGGCGCAGGCGGTACTGCATCTGATCCGCAATCCGAGCGCCACGACAGACGATCTGATGGCGCACCTCCTCGGGCCGGACTATCCCGGCGGCGGACAAATCATCTCGGCGCCCGGGGCGATTCGCGACGCCTACGATACTGGCCGCGGCAGCCTGAGGCTGCGCGCCCGCTGGCGCATCGAGGAACTGGCGCGTGGCCAGTGGCGAATCATCGTCACCGAACTGCCGCAGGGGGTGTCGGTGGCGCAAGTGATGGCGGAAATTGAATCGGTCACCAATCCGCAGCCGAAGTCGGGCAAGAAGGAACTCAGCCAGGAACAGAAGAACCTCAAGGCCATGGTCTTGGGCGTGCTGGATACGGCGCGCGACGAATCGAGCGACAAGGAGATGATCAGACTGCTGCTCGAGCCCAGGTCGTCGCGGCAGGATCCCGCGGCATTCATGGCGGTGCTGCTGGCGAACACCTCGATGGAAACCTCGGCATCGATCAACATGACGATGATCGGGCGCGACGGCAACCCGCAGCAGAAAAATCTACTTCAGATCATCCGGGAATGGATAGCCTTCCGCTATCTCACTGTCGAGCGAAGAACCCGCTTCCGGCTCGACGAGGTCGATCGCCGCATCCATATACTCGACGGACGGATGATCGCCTACCTCGCCATCGAAAAAGTGATCCGCGTCATACGTGAATCCGACGAGCCGAAAGTTAGCCTGATGGCAAGCTTCGGCCTGTCCGCGATCCAGGCCGACGACATCCTCGAAATCCGCTTGCGCCAACTCGCCCGGATGGAAGGCATCAAGATCGAAAAGGAACTTGCGGAGCTACACCCCGAACGCGACAGCCTGCAGAACCTGCTGGACAGCAAGAGCACCATGACCCGCTTGATCATCCGGGAGATCGAAGCGGACGCCAAGAAATACGGCGATCCGCGCAGGACGCTGATCGAGGCGGTGGCGCAGGCGGCGAGCGACGCGGCAATCAACGTGCCGGATGAACCGGTCACCGTCATTCTCTCGCGGGCCGGTTGGCTGCGCGCACGACAGGGTCACGGCATCGCCTTGGAGGCGATCGCCTACAAGACCGGGGACGCCGCGTTCGCCGTGTTCGAGACGCGCACCACCTGGCCGCTACTGCTGCTCGACGGCAACGGTCGGGCCTACACCATTCCAGTGGCGTCCATTCCCGGCGGCAAGGGCGATGGCGTACCTGTAGCGACCCTGGTGGAACTGCAGGACGGCGGCAAGATCGTTCATGCCATCTCGACGGCGCCGGAGGGCAAGTTCCTGTTCGCGGGATCGGGCGGCTATGGTTTTGTCGCGACCGCCGCCAGCCTGATCGGGCGCAACAAGACCGGCAAGGCATTCATGAGCCTGGAGAAGGACGAGACCATACTCTGCCCGGTCCCGGTCGCAGGATCGCATCTCTACGCTGTGGCCAGCAACGGGCGCCTGCTGGTCTTCGAGTCTGGGGAGATGAAGGAACTTGGCAAGGGCCGCGGCGTCATCATCATCAGCCTCGATCCCGGTTGTTCCTTGGCCGTAGTGGGCTACTGCGACGGCAGACGGCTGGAACTGGCCTGCAGGGAACGGGGCAAGAGCGTCAATCTCAAACTTGTCGGCGAAGACTTCCAGAAGTATCTGCTGCATCGGGCCCGCAAGGGTCATCAACTGCCCGGCAAGAAGCTGCCGGCCTGAACCCGAAACCCCGGCTGGAGTTCCCATGCCCATGTACATTCCGGATCACTTCAAGGAAAGCCATCCCGAGCGGGTGGCGGCGCTGATCGAAGGCTATCCCTTCGGCACGTTGGTCACGGTGCACGACGGCCAGCCTCACGTCAGCCATCTGCCTTTTCTTTACGAGCGGCATACCGGTCAGCACGGCAGACTCTCGTGCCATCTGGCACGCGCCAATCCCCAGTGGCGGCAACTGACCGAAGGGCAGACCGTGCTCGCCATCTTCCAGGGACCGCACGGTTATGTTTCTCCCGCCTGGTATGCTGCCCCCGGCGTACCGACGTGGAATTATGCGGTTGCGCACGTTTATGGCGTGGCTAGGATCATCGAAGCGGCGGCCGACATCTCCCGTATCGTCGACAAACTGACCGCAGTGCATGAAGCCAGATACCCCATGCCATGGCAGAGCAATCTTTCGGAAGAACAATGGGCGCAGTTGCCAAGAGCGATCGTCGGCCTGGAAATCGACGTGACGGAAATCCAGGGTAAGTTCAAGCTCAGCCAGAACCGCAGCATCGAAGACCGGCAGCGCGTTATCGTCCAGCTACGGCAATCGCCATCGACAATAGAAACCGAACTTGCCGTGCTGATGGCTGCCAAGCTCCAAGCTTGACCCCGACAGCGGTTCCTCGGCGCAGGGCCGCCCCAAGGCGAAGCAAGGGTGAGTCACGGTGCCGCGCAGCGGCGAACCGTCGTAACCCCCTTGCTCGGCAAGGGGGCGGGGGGAATGCCCTTACGTCTGCGGCGGCCGATGCTTGCGGATATGCTTGCCGGGCATGGCGGGCTTGTTGGGAGGTCTTCTGGGCTGTTGCCGCTTGCCATCCTGAGCGCCAGGGTTGGAATTGTTGCCGCTCGGTTTCTTCGGCCCCTGGCTGATCTCGATCTCGATGATCTCATCCCACTGGGCGTCAGTTCGCTGCCGTTCGGGAATCGCCAACAGTTCGCGCAGCCTGGCGTTCGGATCACGCGGTTCGCGCGGCTCACGGGCTTCGCGGGGTTCGCGGGATTCCTTTTCGGGTGTATCAGAAGCCATGATGTTCCTTCGTAACAAATTCGGCGGTCGCCCACCAAGTGACTTTACCAGTTTTTCCGGACGAATTTCACGGTCGCAACGATTATACGGCGTAGCGCATTACAATGCCGTCCTCCATCCTCGCTAACCGACCCGATGCTGAGCTACCGCCACGCCTTCCATGCCGGCAATCACGCTGACGTCCTGAAGCATTTCCTCATCGTGCAACTGCTCCGCTATCTGTGCCAAAAGGACAAAGCCTTCTGGTATATCGAAAGCCACGCCGGTGCCGGCTACTATGCCCTGGACGTCGGCTACGCCACCAAGCTCGCCGAACACCGAAACGGCATCGACCGTCTGTGGGATCGCCACGAACTGCCACCGGCGCTGGCAGAATATGTCGAACTGATACGCGAACTGAATCCCGACGGCGTCTTGCGCGCATATCCGGGATCGCCGCACTTTGCCCTCAAACTGATGCGCGAACAGGACCGTATGCGTCTGTTTGAAATGCATAGCAAAGACAGCCAACTGCTGCAGGACAATTTCCGCGAAGCCGGCCGCCGCGTGAAAATAACAGCGGCAGATGGTTTCGCCGGGCTGAAGGCCCTGCTGCCTCCGCCTACCCGCCGTGCGCTGATTCTGATCGACCCGGCGTATGAAGACAAAGGCGATTATCGCCGCGTAATCGCTGCCCTGGAAGATGGTCTTGCGCGCTTTCCGACCGGACTATACGCCTTGTGGTATCCACTGCTGCAAAGACCAGAAGCGCGCAAGTTGCCGGAGAAGTTGAAGCAACTGGGCGCCAAGAGTTGGCTGAATCTCAGCCTGTCGGTCTGCGCTGCCGCCCCGGACGGTTTCGGAATGCACGGCAGCGGCATGTTTCTCATCAATCCGCCGTGGGTGCTGCCTGAACTACTGAAGGAAACGCTGCCTTACCTGGTAGCAGCGCTAGGCCAGGATGCCGCAGCCGGATTCAGTCTCGAGTATGGCGGCATTTAGTCGCGTAGCCAAACTCACTTTTCGGCGTCACTTTTCGGCGTTCAGCACCAGACGTGCCTTGCTTTGAGCTTCCGCCTTGTTGATATCGGTGGTCTGGCGGCCGAAGGCTTCGCGCGCCTCCATGCCACGCTTGGTCGCCTCGATGCTCTTGATGCAGCGCCAGCGTTTTCCGCCCTTGGTTTCGATCTGACGCATTTCCTCTTTCGGATGATAAATCCGGCAGTGGTAACAGTAGAGAGTATTGGCCATGGGATGGTATTAACAAATATCGACGAATAAGGTCAGGCGATCTTTAGACCTCATCGGTCTTCATGGAACCAGGAAACTGCATATTTTTCTGCAAGTATTGCTAATTCGATCCTGCTCAAGAGCCCAGAAAGAAAAAGGCCTAACCTCGGTTAAGCCCAGATTTTTCTTTTTCATCGCAAGTCGGACCATAAGACATTCTACGCTGAATGGGCCCTATCCGTCAAAGACCGTTGCGACAAGACCCTGCGGTTAAGCGTTTATGGAAATTCTTACAGCGGATTGTCATATTTTCCGACACCCGGAGATAAGGTGCTGTAATAGAGCCATTTTATTACTGCGGCACGGATCGTGCGTTGGCACTCTTCGGGTATAGTCGGAGCACCCGGCGGCAACCAGATGATTCGCGACGAGTTCATTCCATTAATGGCAAAGATGACGCAAAAATTCCGCATCAGCAAACCAGCCCGCTTATGCAGGCTCATGGTAGCCGCCGCGGCGTTTGCTGTTGTCATTCCCTGTGCCGGTGGCGCCGTCGATTTTTCCAGCAATCTGCTGGCCTACGTCAACACAAGATTCGGCCGAGACGCGCCGCCGCGTTTACTCATTTGGCAAAAACTGGTGCGGGACATGAAGCGCGCCGATGAAGGTGTCAAGCCCGGTAGCGAAAGCCAGACTCTCAAAAAGGTCAACGATTTTTTCAACCAGGTGCCTTACGGCTCGGACCTACAACTCTGGGGCGTCGAGGACTATTGGGCCACGCCGGTTGAAATGTTGGGGATCTTCGGTGGCGATTGCGAGGACTATGTCATCGCAAAATATCTTTCGCTGAAGGAATTGGGAATCCCCATTGAACGGATGCGGCTGACTTACGTCAAGGCGTTGAAGCTAGGCGAAGCGCACATGGTGCTTGCCTATTATGCCAAGCCCGACTCCGAACCCCTGATTCTGGACAATCTGATCGGCGAGGTTCGTCCCGCTTCGATGCGCACCGACCTGGAACCCGTCTACAGCTTCAACGACGATGACCTATGGTTGCCCAGCGGAGCCGCCAGGAAGGGTGGTGCATCACAAGTCCGGCTCTGGCGCGATTTGCGCGAAAAGCTCGACAAGGAACAAAGGATGTAGCCGTTCCGCGACTCAGAGTTCCAACTCTGAGCGGTGGTAACGCGCGGCAATCGCCGCAAATGTCTTCCGGGAATTGTCGGGAGCTTCGGAAATCATGGCGAGCAGCGCCTTTCGCCGCACATCACTCAGTTCTTGCCAGCGGGAAAAACCTATCTCCGCCAATGTGCTCTGCACGGAAAATTCATTGCGCCCGTAGTTCAAGGATCGATCGAATGCATCCCAGAACTCCGGGCCGACAGTTCCCAGATAATGATTCGCCAGGGCGATATTGGCCCAGGTATGAGGCGACATCGGCCGCAACACCGCAGCACTGCGAAAGTAAGCAAGGCTCTGGGAGAGCATCGCATTGCGGAGTTCCGGAATGCCACTTGCCTTCGTTGCCCGTACGCCATAGAGATAGCCCAGATCCTCGTGGATCATCGGATTACCGGGAGTCACCATCAGGGCATTGCTGAGCGCATTTCGTGCCTTGCCCAGCTCAACGGCCGACGGCAAAGCCAACTTCCCCTCTTGCCATTGCATTACATTCCAGTTCGTCTTGAGCAGGCTGAAGTCAGACCAGGCGGAAGTAAACCCGTAATACGCGCTAGGAAGCGCACCCGCCAGCAGCGCAACGATGAAGGCAGCGCGTCTCAGGCTGCACAGACCGTTCACGCCGTTCAAGATCAGTGCAGTCCCAGGATGCGGGCAGGCCGGTCCCAAACCATTTCCTGGGCGCGCTTCTCGCCGCACAAGCTAACCAGCGCTGCACGCCCTTCGCTCAGGAACGGCGGACGGTCCTTGATATTGTGAGCATCGGTAGCGATCAGTTCCACCCATTCGCTTTCAAGCAGACGAATGGCGGTCTGCCGAGCAGGATTGCCAAAACGCCCGACCAATGAGCCTGCCGTTACCTGAAGCAGGCATCCCGCTTCGACAAAGGGGTAGATGCTCTCAGGGTTCGCCATGACGGCCTTGTTGCGTTCCGGATGGGCGATCAGAGGACGGACTTTTTGGCTGAGCAATTTGGCTACGAATTGCAGACTGCCGACCGGTATCAAGTGATGGGGAAACTCGAGCAGCAGTATTCGGTAGCCATCGAGTTCGCCCAACACAGGCACCTCATCCGCCAAAAGAAGTTCCAGCGACTCGATCGAAAGCCGGGTCTCACCGCCCAGCCGTATTTCGAGCGGAATATTTCGTTCCCGCAGTGCAGCCTGAAAATTATCGAAGACCGGTTGCAACGATGATCTGTCGTTATCGTAGCGTTCAGGATGAACGTGAGGCGTGATCACCGAAAACCGGATGCCGTCGGCCACGGCCGCTGCCGCCAGCGACAAGGACTCTTCCATGGACTCCGGACCGTCATCGACACCAGGCAGAAAATGACAATGCAGGTCGATCATTTCATCGGCCCGCGATTGAGCAAAGGATCATGCCTTGTTGGTAGCCAAGACCTCTTCAGGCGTGGAACCATATGCCTCGCCATAGGGGTGCGCGCCGTAGCCAGCCTTGCCATAACCGTTCTTGCCATAGCCGATCTTGCCGTAGCCGCGCTTGCCATAGCCATACTTGCCGTAGCCGGAATATTCCCCGTAGTACTTCTCGGCCTTCATGAAGTCCAGTTGGTTCAGCACGACGCCGAGGATCTGTCCACCGGCTCGCCTGATCCGATGGAGACCCTTGCGCGACAACTGGTAAGGCGTCTGCATGGCCTTGGTCAGATAGATCACCCCGGTCGCATGCGAACCGATGACTAGGGCATCACTGACTAGTTCGATCGGCGGCGAATCCATGACGATCACGTCGAACATTTCAGCAAGCCGATCCAGGGTTTCCTTGAACTTATGGGAGAGCAGCAGTTCCAGCGGATTGGGGGGAATTGTGCCCGAGGTCATGACCTTCAAGTTGGAACCAGTAACCGACAGCAGGCAATCTTCCAGGCTTGCGGTACCAGCCACTAGGTTGGATAGGCCACTGGCACCCATGGGCAGTCCCAGGCCCTTGGAGATCGCCGGTCGGCGCATGTCGGCGTCGATCAGCAGGGTGCGTTTGGTCTGGGCATGTGCGATCGCCAGATTGATCGAGAAGGTGGTTTTACCTTCGCCAGGAACACTGGAGGTCACCAGCAAAACGCGATTGGGCAAGTCGATGGCAGAGAGCAGAACCCCGGTTCGTGCAGTCCGGATGGCTTCCGAATAAATCGACTTGGGATTGTCCAAAAAAAGCCGCGCGCTTGAAGTCCGGTCGACCTCTTTCTGGGTCAACAGCGGCAGAGTGGTCAGCAGCGGCTGCTTGAGCTTACGCTCGACGTCCTCGGAAGTCTTCAGGGTATTGTCCAGTCGATCGAGCAGCAGTGAAATCAGCACCCCCGCGAATAATCCCAAGACAGCCGCGATCAAGATAATCTGCTGCTTTTGCGGCTTGACCGGCCCCCCGGGCAATATTGCCTGATCGACCACGCGGGCTACTGCTGTCTGCAAGTCGCCTGAGACATTGGTCTCCTTGGCCCGCTTCATGAACATATCGTACATCTGCCGGTTGGATTCCACTTCACGTTCGAGCACGTTCAACTCGAACTCCTTCCGGTTGAGATTTTGTATCGAGGCCCGCGAGGCAGCGACCGTATTTTCCAATGCCTTTTCGGTCAATCGGGCCATCTCGAATTCTCTCGTGAAATTCGCTACCGCATCGCTGACCTGACGACGGAAATTATCCTTGGCCGTTTTCAATTCATTGGCGGCCTGCAAGTACTTGGGATGCTCATGCCCATAACGTTGGGATACTTCCGACAATTTTCGTTCCGCTTCTGCTTCCTGCTTCTTGGCGTCGGCCACAAAGGCATTCTTAAGAACCACCGGGAAAGTGGTAAGGTCGGCATCCTTGGGCGCATTCTTGATCTGGTTGTAGGCGTTTTCCGCTTCTGTACGGCGCAGGCGGGCTTCTGCCAAACGTGTCGTCACATCCTCGATTTGTTTGCCGGCACCGCTCTGTGCAGCACTTTTGATATCGACGATGCCCGACCTTTCACGGAACGATTGCAGCGCAGCCTCCGACGAGTCGAGTTTGGTCTTGAGCGTACCCAGATGCTCCTGCAACCAGGTACTGGCCTGCTTGGTGACCTTGTAGCGCGCCTCAAGATCGTTTTCAATGTAGACGGTGGCGAGTGTATTGGCGACCTTCGCGGCCAGCGCCGGATCGGGAGATTCGAAACTGATTTTTGCCAGTTGGCTGTTCCTGACGGGCTCGACCGTCAGGCTCCTGGAAAACGAGCCGTAAATTGCGTCCGCCATGGCGGACTCCGACCACTCCTTGGCTTGAGCATGATCCGAAAAGCCGATGGCCTCACGCAGGCCCGCGAATATCGAGGCCTTTTTGATACGCGGATCGTAATCCGGATATTCCCACAACTTCATTTGAGTGATTGCTTTGATGCCGACTTCCCGCGACTTGATAATTTCAACCTGGGTCTGGAAGTATTCCCTGTTCTGGCCAACGCCGCTGTATACATCCTCGATGCTGAGAACTTTCGACTTGCTCGCTTCGATGAGAACGACGACCGTCGAGCGGTAGATCGGCGTCATCAGATATACGACGACCGCCGCCAGCAGGGCGACTGTCGCGCCCAGTGCGAGGATCGACCATTTGCGCTTGGTGACGCTGCGCCAATACTCGAGCATGTCGAGTTTATCCTCCTGGACCTCCGGGTCATGCAGGAAAATATTCTTCGGTTTCAGTAAATCTTGCTCGATCAGGTTTGGCATGTCTGGATACAGGTGTTAGCTCACGGTACAAATCAAAAGAAGCTCTCTTCCACCGTGACGATGTCGCCCGGGCCAACGTTAGTACTCAGTTCCGCCTTCAGGGGACGCTGGGCTCTGTCGCCTTCGCGAATGACGTAGATTTTGCTGGTGGACGCCCGCTCCTTGAACCCCCCCGCTAGCGAGGCTGCCTTGCGTACCGTAAGTCCCGGCTGATAAGGGTAGGCGCCAGTTTTCTCGACCATCCCGTTGATATAGAACGGCCGATATTCATCGACATTCACCGACACCCGCGGGTTAACCAGAAATCGCCCACGCAGTCCATCGGCCACAATCCGCTGGAGGTTCCCCACGGTCATGCCCAGAACCTTGATCTCGCCCAGTACGGGATAGAAAATAGTACCGGCGTCGGTCAGTTTCACTTTTTCCTTGGTCAGATCGTCTTCGCCAAAAACACGAATACTGATCACATCACCCGCACCAAGCAGGTAAGAGGACAGTTCCGAGTCCGACCCCTGGTCTTTTCCCCCGGCCGATATCGCTGGGTCAGGGTCGGAGGCGAAACTCGACGGACCATGAGCCAGAATGCAGGTCAGCAGCATCAGCGCTACGAATTTTCCGTATTGAAGACGGCGAAACATACGAAGCCTGTTGCCTGCCGCAACAACTGTCTGCTCACATTTCCGAAACAAAAGTTCTCCGATCACAGGGTGCCCTCAAGCGAGAACATTACCACGTTCCGCTTGAATTCATAAATATTCTGGACGGAACTGCGATCGGTCAAGGTCCAATCGAACCCGGCACGCAGGCGGCGATTCAAGTCGTGGAAGAAACCCAGACCGTAGGTCTTGGTATCATCCTTACGGTTTGCACCCACATAGTCCGACGTGAGCAACCCGAGCGAAACCCTGGAGGCGATATAGCTGGCCCACTTGTGGTTCCACATCACATTGGTACTGGTGTTGAGAACGTAACTTCCGCTCCCCGCCGATGTCGTATTTGCGGTTGACTTCGAAGTGGTGAAATCAACAGTTGAATAGGTCAGCGGACTCCAGCGGATGCCACCCTCCCAGCTAGCGCCGGAATAGTCAGCGTGATTGACCGCGGTGAAATCAGTATTCAGGCGACCCACCTTGAAGGTGCCGGAAGTCGCGGCGGTCGCCTGCCAGGTTACACCCACATAATATCGACGCTCAGTATTGTCGTTCGACAGCGTATCCTGAATGTAATAATAGTGAGTGTTCCGGACCTCGAATACCAGCGAGGTCTTAGGCATCACCCGATAGAAAAACCGACCCGAAACCATCGCTATATCAGCATCGGAAGATGCCGTGTAAAGCCTGTTGGTGAGGTAGCGCTTGTCCTGCAAACTGGTTTCAAGTTCCAACCTGCCGGTCGCCTGCGCGGCGCCATAAGCAAATGTTCCGCTCACATTGGACGAATGCCACAGGTCGGGTCCGGCGCCGGGCAAGGAAGGACGATCTGTTGCGCCGCGCGGATCGCTGTTATTGAGGTAGCCCACTTTCCAGCCAAGATGAGTGCGGTTAGTGAATGTATTGTCACCCGCTAGGAACAGATCGTGGTGATCGTAATCATCAATGGAACTGCTCGCGTACCGGCTGTAATTGCCCAGATAACTCAAGGTATATCGGTCGCCGTGGGTTTTCATTTCGGCCACGACGCCGGGGACCAAGTTGAGGACAGACGAAGAGACCAGAGCAGCCGTAGCCGGACCGCTCAGGAGATTGTCGTTGTGGCCGATCCCGGCAAAAAGAGAAGGATAGAGATATATCCCATTATCAAAAACGATCGCCGCCCCGCGCCCCGCCCCCGTCAAGGGCATCGCGCTTCCAGGGTAACTCGCTGCGTCACCGCCGGAACCTCTCAACTCATAGCCGGCTGTTGCGGCTTGCTGGCCAAGGCTGCTGGATGGATCGCTGCCGCCAAACAGTCCTGTAGACCCCCGAATCCCGAAAAAATTATCCGCCGCAGGGGGTTCAGTGGGAGGCTGACTGGTCTTCTTGTCCTGATCCGCGGCCGCAGCAGTCGAACCATCTCCGGAACCACCCGTGTCAGCGGCCGCCAGCACGAACGTGGGCTTGAGCGCAAGTCCATCCCAACGGACATTGGGGCGAGCAGACTGCCCCAAGGCAGGCAGCGAAACGATCGCCGCAAAAATAATGAGCATGCGAGCACTACCGATAGACGCCATCGCAATTCCCCCTTTAGCCGCCATTGTTATACGAACGACATTATATCAACAATGTCATACCAACGAATGCGCTACCAATGATTTTTATAATGGCTCATTTAGCGAATAACGTGGCTGGCTCATCTAGCGAGCCTGTGGAAGTGGATACTGGCTACATAGCGCACGGGCGCTGGAGCCAGGAGATGCAAAATGAGGACGAGAGAATTGGCAAGGCTCATCGGGACATT
>CAILCO010000081.1 GCA_903832735.1 uncultured Sterolibacterium sp. | reverse complement strand
TCAGTCCGCTTCATCGTCGCGACGATCTTCGCTGCGCGGACGTACTCGCCGGCCCGGCCATGATCAGCGACGGCACCTCGACGACGGTGCTCGATCCGGGATGGCGCGCGACGGTGAGCGGAAGCGGAGATCTCCTGCTCGAACGGGCAACGCCGCGCCAGCAGCGCCGCGCAATCGGTACCGACGCGGACCCGGTGATGCTGGAAATCTTCAACAACCTGTTCATGTCCATCGCCGAGCAGATGGGCTATCGGCTGCAGAACACCGCCCACTCGATCAACATCAAGGAACGCCTGGATTTTTCCTGCGCGGTTTTCGATGGCGACGCCCAACTGGTCGCCAACGCCCCGCACATACCGGTGCATCTGGGTTCGATGGGCGCCAGCATCCAGGCCGTCGTCGCAGCCAATGCCGGTCAGTTGCGGCCCGGCGACGTCTATGTGCTGAACAATCCCTATGCCGGCGGCACGCATCTGCCCGATGTCACGGTGGTCACCCCGGTGTTCGACGCGGCGGGCCAGGAGATCCTGTTCTACGTCGGCTCGCGCGGCCATCATGCCGATATCGGCGGCCTGACGCCGGGCTCGATGCCGCCGGACTCTACTTCGATAGAACAGGAAGGCGTCCTGATCACCAATTTCCGGCTGGTCGAAGCCGGCCGCCTGCGCGAAGCCGAGATGCGCGAACTGCTGGCGCAAGGGCGCTATCCGGCGCGCAACATCGAGCAGAACCTGGCCGATCTGCGGGCGCAGATCGCCGCCAATGAAAAGGGCCGCGAGGAATTGCTGCGCTTAGTCGAGTCGTACGGACTGGCTGTCGTCCGGGCCTATATGCGCCATGTCCAGGACAATGCCGAGGAGTCGGTACGCCGCGCCATCGGCGCCTTGCGCGACGGAGACTTCTCGCTGCCGCTGGACAACGGCGCGGTGATCCGGGTGAAGGTCAGGGTGAATGCCGAAGCGCGCGCCGCCACGCTGGATTTTTCCGGCAGTTCGGCGCAACTCTCCGACAATTACAATGCGCCCCTGGCGGTAACCAGCGCCGCGGTGTTGTTCGTGTTCCGCTCGCTGATCGATGACGCGATTCCGCTCAATGCCGGCTGCCTGAAGCCGATCACGCTGATCGTGCCGGAAGGCTCGATGCTCAATCCGCGCTACCCGGCCGCCGTGGTCGCCGGCAATGTCGAAACCTCGACCTGCATCACCAACTGCATTTACGGCGCGCTCGGGATCATGGCCAGCAGCCAGCCGACGATGAACAATTTCACTTTCGGCAATGCCCGTCACCAGTATTACGAAACCATCGCCGGCGGCTCCGGCGCCGGCGGCCGCTTCGATGCGCAGGGCCAACTGACCGGCGGGTTTAACGGAACTTCGGTGGTGCAGACGCTGATGACCAACTCGCGGCTGACCGATCCGGAGATGCTGGAGTTGCGCTTCCCGGTCCGGCTGGAGAGCTTTGTCATCCGGCCCAGCTCGGGCGGTAAGGGCCGCTGGCACGGCGGCGACGGGGCCATCCGCTCGATCCGCTTCCTGGAAGCGATGACCGCGACGCTCCTGGCCAACGGCTGGATCCATCCGGCCTTCGGCATGGCCGGCGGCGCCTGCGGCGCGCCCGGGATCTGCCGGGTGGTCCGCACCGATGGCAGGATCACCCTGCTCGCGCATGCCGATCAGGCGCAACTGCAGCCGGGCGATCTGTTCCAGATCGAGACGCCCGGCGGCGGCGGTTTCGGCTTGCCTCGCTGATGGCAACGCCACCTTCGACCGCAAGCGATCGCGGGACATGCGTTGCCTTGATTTTCGCCCTGACCGCCGAACGGCTCAGCCTCTTCTATGAGCATGAGCAATGGATCACCAACGCCCAGGGTGCCACTCTCGCGGCGGACTGGCTGTCCAGATCGAAACGCATCATGCCTGCTGAAATGCGCAGGCATGTATCCGCTTTAAGCGACCAGTTGGCGCGACAGATCGCGGAGCTGCTCTCCCGGGAAGCGGGGCTGCATACCGCCCATGAGATGATGGAATCGCTCGATCCAAACTATCAGTCCGACCTCGGCCAGTCGCTGATGGTGGAATGCGAGAGGATTTTCGATAGCGAAGCTCCAGCGTGATCGACGCGTCCCGGCACGCTTGCCCGGGAATGGAGATACCGTTCGGCGATTATTCGGGAAATCGAGTGAGCTCGAAGCGCTGTTCGGCAGCGACGAAGTAACAAGCGTGATAGCAGCTCATCGGTGAACCTGTGCCGCTCCTCGAGCGTAGCCGAAGCTCGCATCAGAAGACCTTAAGCATTCCCTTTTTCAAGGTATCCGGGCCCGGCGAATTTTGCGGGTTACTACGCTATGACTGCGGGTTATTGCTCATTGACTGGGGAAAATTCTGATCCTAGCATCATATCGACGCTACTGGCGTTGACCTAAAGATGTTCCTAGGTCCGATGAACTGTCGCAACACTTCGACAATTTGAGATAAATACTTTCAAGGAGATTGAACATGCGTATCCAGTGCTATTCCCGCTTGGAGTCGAACAAGTCTTATAGCGATCCTCCCCTTGCTCAGTTTCACAAAAGCACCACGCTGCCAGTACGGGCTGAGCATGGAAAATATCGACTGCTGGCCGGTCTTAGCGTATCGGGCACGTTGAAGCTTCTTGCCGCTGGTTTGGCATGGGCCGCCTGCAGTGCTGTTGCTGCCGAGCCGATGATCCAGATTCAACCCGACGCCAGCGCGGTGGCCGCCGTGGCAGCGTCCACGCCGGTCTATCGGCATGCCCGTAAATCAGGCAATGCGAGCATAGTCCGCGAGCAACTGGATTATCGCAATGTGGCCCCCGCGTCCGGGGCGGCGGCTGCCTTGGCCGGGCCGGCTCCGGCCGCAACCAACTACTTCGGCAATCGCTATCCTGGGGACCTGAGCTACCACGGCGGCCCGGTCGTGAAAGCCATGACCTCGTATGCGATCTTCGTCAACCCGACGGTCGCCTGTCCCGTGAATACCTGTTGGGGCAACCCGCTGCAATTCATGAGCGACCTGGGCGTCAGCGACTTCATCCACATCGTCGATCAGTATGTCGGCAGCACAAGCAACAACCGTTACAAGGTCTCCAGTGTCAATTTCGCAGCTGGCACGCTGCCGATCCTGCTCACCGACAACGATATCCTTTCGCTGGTGTATGCGGTCGCCACACTGACAACGAATGTCGGTTACGGCTATCAATATCACGTGTTCCTGCCCCCCGGAACGGATGTCTGTTTCGATACCACCTACACCGTCTGCTATTCGCCGGGCCTCCCGAACACCTTCTATTTCTGCGCCTACCACGGCAGTGTCGACTTCGTCGGCCTGGGACATGTGCTTTATTCCGTGGAGCCTTACCAGAACGTCCCCGGCTGTGATATCACCGGTCCCATACCCAATGGTGCCGTGGCCGACGCCACCAACAATGTGCTGTCCCACGAAATTTTCGAAACCATCACCGATCCGGACGGCAACGCCTGGTGGAACAGCAGGGACAACGGCATCTACGGCGAAGAAATCGGCGACGAGTGTTCATTCCTCAAATTCACCGCCACTGCGGGCGGCTTCGATCCTTCGCTATTCAAGGTCGGCAACAAGGTCTACGCCGCCCAGCCCGAGTATTCGAATAACGGCCATACCTGCGCCACGTCGATGTGATCGCCATGGTCCGTCGGTTTCATTGGCCGATTTGGGTGGCTGAAGCGGATTGTCACCGCGTGACAGCAAGCTGATCAACATCGGCAGATGATCGCGAGCAATCATAAGGTCTGTCGGGAAGGTGCATTTAATCTCGTTGATTTTGCGTGGTCCGGAAATTAGCCAAAACTGCGCAAAGTCTATCGGGCTAGATGCCTTTCCCGATTGCCCGGAGCGGTTCGTCAAAGCTTCCCGAATCGGCGGCGGCAAAGAATTCGTTTGCCGCCATTGGCGTGTGCCTTCACGGGGTCAAGTGGCGACAGGTCGATCTTCATTCCACCCTACTACCCTATTTCGGCCCAAGGATTTAGCCCGATACATTGCCGCATCCGCTCTTGCGATTGCTTCTGAGCCGTCCGCATCCTCTTTCGCAAATGCCGCGACTCCCATACTAATGGTCAAACTGAAGTCGCCAGAAGGGGAGGTCACGACGGCCTGAGCGACCGCCGATCGGATCCGTTCAGCTAATTCCATTGCCCCCGAAGAATCGGATCCGGGCAGGAGAAACACAAACTCCTCGCCGCCGTACCTTGCAGGCAGATCGGTACTACGAGCCATCGCCGTGTGCAAGTGCCGGGCTTGAAAGAAGCATTAGTGCCCGTTGTTGTCTGAAAGACAACCCAGGGCAGTTGTGCCAGCGCAGCAGGTACTAGTGCCAAGAATGCGCCTTGCGCGATCAGGCTCATCGACTATCCTGTTCCCTAATGTTCAAACCCGCGCACTCCTCAAGCATAACGAGTTACTGACCGCCGATAACGAGCTTATGCTCATTGCCGCCGCGGTTCCTTCAACCACTGTCATGGCGCAAACCGGGTCGATGGCCATGGTGGACTTTCCTCTCCGGAGAAAGCTAACTCTCCATGCCCCGCTTCAGACGCCATTGCTTGACCAACGCGTAGATCGCGGGAATCACGGCGAGCGTGAGCACTGTCGAGGAAATCATGCCGCCCACCATCGGCGCGGCGATGCGGCTCATCACTTCCGAACCGGTGCCGGTTCCCCACATGATGGGCAGGAGGCCGGCCATGATCGCCACCACGGTCATCATTTTCGGTCGCACCCGTTCGACGGCCCCTTCCATCACCGCATCGTAGAGCTCGGCCACGCCCGGCTCGCGCGCTTCAACGCGGCACGTTGCCTTGGCAGCTTCCCAGGCGTGATCGAGATAGATCAGCATGACCACGCCGGTCTCGGCCGCCACCCCGGCCAGAGCGATGAAACCGACCGCCACGGCCACCGACAGGTTATAGTCGAGCAGCCACATCAGCCACACTCCGCCGACCAAGGCAAACGGGACCGAGAGCATGACAATAATCGATTCGGTGAGGCGCCTGAAATTAAGATAGAGCAGCAGAAAGATGGACAGTAGCGTCACAGGAATGACGATCTTCATTTTCTCGATAGCCCGCTCCATGTACTCGAACTGGCCGCTCCAGGTGACATAGTAACCCGGCGGGAATTTCACCTTTTCCGCCACCGCCCTTTTCGCGTCGGCGACGTAGCCGCCGATGTCGCGGCCCCGGATGTCCACGAAGATATAAGCCGAGAGCAGGGCGTTTTCAGTGCGGATACCCGGCGCGCCCTTGGCGACCTCTACCTTCGCGATCTGCCCCAAGGGGATCATTGCCCCGTCCATGGTAGGTATCAGTACTTCGTGGGCAATCTGCTGCGGATTGGAGCGCAGCTCGCGCGGATAACGAACGGTCACGCCGAAACGTTCGCGGCCCTCGACCGTGGTGGTCACCATTTCGCCACCCAGCGCCGCGCCGATGACGTCCTGCAGGTCGCCGATGGACAACCCGTAGCGGGCCAGCTGCTCGCGGTCCGGCTCGATGTTGAGGTAGAAGCCGCCGGTGATGCGCTCGGCGAAAGCGCTGGTGGTGCCAGGGACTCCTTTCACCACGACCTCGATCTCCTTGGCCAGCTTTTCCATCTCGCCCAGATCCTTGCCGAAGACCTTGATCCCGATCGGCGTCCGGATACCGGTCGACAACATGTCGATGCGCGCCTTGATCGGCATGGTCCAGGCGTTGGAGACACCGGGGAACTGTAGCGCCTTGTCGAGCTCGGCGATCAGCTTGTCGATGGTCAGCCCCGCCCGCCATTCCGATTGCGGCTTCAAGTTGATCACCGTCTCGAACATCTCGGTCGGCGCCGGGTCGGTCGCCGTGTTGGCCCTTCCCGCCTTGCCGTAGACCGAAGACACCTCGGGAAAACTCTTGATGATCTTGTCCTGGGTCTGCATTATCTCTGCCGCCTTGGTAATTGACATCCCCGGCAGCGAGGCGGGCATGTAGAGCAGCGTTCCCTCATTGAGCGTCGGCATGAACTCGGAGCCGAGCTGGGAAGCAGGATAGATCGAGACGCCCAGGGCGAGCAAGGCGAGCACGATCGTCATCTTCTTCCAGCGCATAACGCCTGAGATGATTGGTCGATAGATCCAGATCAGGAAGCGATTCACAGGGTTTTTCGCCTCCGGCATGATCTTGCCGCGGATGAACAGCATCATCAGCACTGGCACCAGCGTCACCGAGAGCATGGCCGCACCGGCCATGGAGAAGGTCTTGGTATAGGCAAGCGGCGAGAACAGCCGCCCTTCCTGACCTTCAAGGCTGAACACCGGCAGGAATGAGACGGTGATGATGAGCAGCGAGAAGAACAGCGCCGGACCGACCTCTTTGCAGGCAGCGATGATGGCGGCGCTACGCGCCGCCAGCTCACCCAGATGTTGCCCCCCCGCCACCCCCGGCCCCTCCCCCGCCGGGGGGGAGGGGAGGGTTACGGTGAGGGTATGCTCCAGGCGTTCCAGGTGCTTGTGGGCGTTCTCGATCATCACGATCGCGGCATCGATCATGGCGCCGATGGCGATGGCGATGCCACCCAGGCTCATCAGGTTGGAGCTCATGCCGAGCAGATGCATGGCACTAAATGCGATCAGCACGCCCACCGGCAGCATCAGGATGGCAACCAGAGCACTACGCACATGGAGCAGGAAGACGAAGCAAACGAGGGCGACGATGATCGATTCCTCGGCCAGGGTCCGCTTCAGGGTGTCGATGGACCGGTGGATGAGTTCGGAGCGGTCGTAAACCGACTCTATGGTCACGCCCTCTGGCAGGCCGGAAGAGATTTCCGCGATCTTGTCCTTGACGTTGTGGATGACCTCCAGGGCGTTCTGGCCGTAGCGCGACATGACGATGCCTGACACCACCTCGCCTTCGCCGTTGAGTTCGGTGAGGCCGCGCCGCTCGTCCGGCGCGAGTTCGACTCGGGCAATGTCGCGGATCAGTACGGGGGTGCCCTTCTCGCTCTTGACGACCAGCATTTCGATGTCGCCTTTGCCGCGCAGGTAGCCTTTGCCGCGAACCATGTATTCCGTTTCCGCCATTTCCACCACACGCCCGCCGACGTCGCGGTTGGAGTCGCGGATGACCTGAGCAACCTTCATCAAGGGGATGCCGTAGGCGCGCAGTTTCACCGGATCGACAGTCACCTGATAGGTCTGGACGAAGCCGCCTATCGAGGCGACTTCGGCAACGCCGTGCGCCTTGGCCAGTTGGTAGCGCACGAACCAGTCCTGAATGGTACGCAGCTCGGCCAGCGTCTTGTCTTTGGCGAGCAGCGCGTACTGGTAGACCCAGCCGACACTGGTGGCGTCGGGACCAAGCTGCGGCGTAACACCCTTGGGCATGCGACTTGAAGCGAAATTCAGATATTCCAGTACGCGCGAGCGCGCCCAGTAGATGTCGGTGCCATCCTCGAAAATAATGTAGACAAAGGAGGCGCCGAAGAAAGAGAAGCCGCGCACAACCTTGGACTTCGGTACCGACAGCATCGCCGTGGTGAGCGGGTAAGTCACCTGGTCCTCGACCACCTGCGGCGCCTGGCCGGGATATTCGGTGTAGACGATGACTTGCACATCCGAGAGGTCGGGCAAGGCGTCGATCGGCGTTCGCAGGACGGCATAGATACCGCCGATGGTGACGAACAGGGTAGCGAGCAGAACCAGGAAGCGGTTTCTACCCGACCATTGGATGATGTTGGCCAGCATGGCGTCGCCCTCAGTGCCCGGCGTGCGCCGCGCCTGGGTTGCTGGCCGGGGAAGCGGGCTTGCCTTCACTCCTGCCGGTGGCTCCTGGCTTGACGCTCGTGATCACCCATTCGCCTGGATTACGCTCGACGAATTCGAAGCTGACAGCTGCGCCCGGCTGCAGATCCTTAAGCTGCGTCTGGTTGGCCAGCTTGAAGTCCATCGTCATGGCCGGCCACTTCAGCGACGCCACCGGGCCGTGGCTGATGCTCACGCTGCCCGCCTTGCCGTCGACACTGTCCACCTTACCTTCGGCGTGGTGCCCGCCGGCAACCGAACTGACCTCTTGCGAACTGGCTGCGCCACTATCGTGCCCGGCCTGTCCGCCCAGGCCGCCCACGGCTGCTTTGAGATTGCTTTCGGCATCGATCAGGAAGTTGGCGGCAACGACCACCTGTTCACCGGCCTTGACGCCCTCCAGCACCTCGATGTAGTTATCGCTGCGTGCGCCCAGCTTGACCTCGCGCGGCTCGAAGCGGCCTTGCCGGAGCTGAACCAGAACGATGCGCCGTGTGCCGCTATCGATTACCGCTGAATCCGGAACGGTCAGCACCTTGCCCTGAGCACCGACAGGCAATTCCAGTTGCGCGAACATCGCCGGTTTTAGAAGACCGCCGGGGTTGGCCAGTTCGACGCGAACGGAAACTGTGCGCGTCTCCGCTTTCAGCGTGGGATAAACGTAGGCGATGCGGCCCGCGAAGACCTTGTCTGGATAGGCATTGATCCTGATCTTCACCTTGGCGCCGACCTTCACCTGAGCGATATCCTGCTCGAAGACATCGGCGACGACCCAGACGGCTGAGAGATCCGCGATCTGGTAGAGTATTTCCCCAGGCATGAAGCGCATGCCTTGCAGGGCCTTCTTCTCGGTGACGATGCCATTCACGGGCGAGCGGAAGGTCAGAGTGCGTCTCGCCTCGCCCGACTTGGCCAGCGACTTCACCTGCTCTTCCGAGATGTCCCAGTTCTTGAGACGTAGCAGAGTCGATTCGGCAAGTTGCTTCATGCCGCTCTGGGCCTCCGGACCGGCGTCTTTCAAGGCTTGCATACCTTCGGCAGCTATCGCGTATTCGCGCTGCGCTGAAACCAGTTCCGGGCTGTAGACCTCGAACAGCGGCTGCCCTCTGGCCACGACTTGTCCCGTGACATTGACGTGCAGGCGCTCGACATAGCCTTCAAATTTTGGGGTGATTGCATACAAGCGCCTTTCGTCAGGTTCGATCCGGCCGACGGCGCGCACGACTTTCTCCAGCTGGCGCAGTTCGGCTGCCTCCACCCGAACGCCAAGTTTCTGGATTTTTTCCGTGCTGATCTTGATTTCGTTGGCGGAGCCCGGAGTACTCTCGTCGCCGTCCTCTCCGCCTTCATAGACCGCGATGTAATCCATGCCCATCGGGTCTTTTTTGGGCGCCGGCGAGGTATCGGACAGGCCCATGGGATTACGGTAATAAAGCAGCTTGCGCGCTTTCGCGACCGAAGCCGGAGCGGTGCTGCCTACCGGAGCGGAAGCATCCGCCGCCGGGGCAGTCGCAGTTCTGCTCTTGCCGAGGAAGTAACCGCCGACAATGCCTGCTGCGATGAGTGCTGCCGCGACGATCAGGACGAAAGCGTTCTTCACAGGTCTTCTCCAATCAGGCGTTCGATGTCGGCGAGACGCAGCTGCGCCTCGACCTGGGCCTTCAGTTCTTCCAGCCGGCTGCGCCGGATCTGGCGCTGCGCTTCGAGCAAGGTGGCGAAATCCACTTTGCCATTTTCGTAGGCAGTGAGTGCTGCCTTGTAGTTGATCTCCGACTGCGGATTGAGGCTCAGGCGTGTAAGCGTCTCGGTGCGGCGCGCGGCGTCGATTGCGACGATATTCAGAGCAAGTTCGGAGCTTAGCTGGGTCTGCAACGCGTCGCGCCGGGCCTCGGCAGCTGAAACCATAGCCAGAGCCTCATGCTCCTGAGAGCGCCGCGAGTTCTGCTGCAACGGGATGTTAACTTCCAGCATCACGCCCCACTCGGATACGCCGCGCCCCATCTGGGTTGGGAAGACGCCCAGGGCGAAGTCCGGGTAGCGGTTGCGCAAGACCAACGCGCTGTTCTTCTCCGCCGCGGTAACCTTCAGCGTCTGCGCTGCCAGTTGCGGGCTCTTCTCCTCGAGCCGCTGCTGTAGTGCAGACATCGTCAATTGCGTAGGTACGTGGCGTAAGGCAATGGGGTCCGCGAGCGGAGCGTCGCTGGGCCTGCGCAGCAGGGCGTTGATGCGAGAATGGAGATGGTGTTGTTCTGTCTCCATTCCGATCAGTTCACTCGTCATCGCCGTTTGCTCGATTTGCGCACGCAGAACATCCTGCTGTGGTACCAGGCCCGAGGCGTAGCGTGCCTGGGCGACTTGTGCGATCCGGGCCACGAGGTCGAGTATTTCCCGGGTCAACTTGACGCTGACATTTGCCCTGTAATATTCCGCGTAGGCCGCTTTGACCCGCGCAGCCAGGTCGATCCACGTCGCGCTGGCGGTTGCGCGTGCCGACTCGGCTTCGGCGCTCGCCGCATCGCGCTTGAGATCGCGTTTGCCCCAAAAAGGCAGGGGCTGGATCACGGTGTACTTGGTGCTGCCGACACGCGAAGGCAACAGACTTGGCCCTGCATCCCGACCGTTGTTAGTGATATCCATCATCTCGACGCGCAAAGTGGGATCCGGCAGCGCGCCGGCGGGCTGCACGCGCTCGCCCGCGGCCTCGGCTTCGAAACGCATGGCCGCGTATTCCGGGTTGTGTGTGCGGGCATAGTCGAGCAGAGAAGCGAGGTTCGCTCCCGGCATCGGTTCCTGCGCTGCCGCCGTCAAGGATATGGCGGCCAGCATGGCCGTGAGCCATTTGCTCACTCGCGTTGATCTGTTCATAGGTTTCCTCAATGCTTCCCACGCGGTTCCTGCTGATACCGCCTTCCCGTGCGCGAGAGACTGGACATCGCGCAGAAGCATGCCGTGTTATTTCAGGCGTTCGAGGCCTGTCACCGTCATCTCACCGTTGATGGTATCGACCGAAAATCGGATGTGCTCGCCTGCCTTGACTTGGCCGAGCCAGGCCGACTCTTTGACACGGAACGACATAGTCATGGCGGGCATGCCGTTGGGCAAGGGGCCGTGGGCGATGGTCAGCTTGCCGCCAGGCTTGTCCACCTTCTTGACTATCCCGTCGGCCATCGGCGCGGCGGCCGGAGCGGTGCCTGGCATTGGCTCATGCGTCCCGTTATGCATATTGCCGGACATGGCGCCATGGCTGGCGTGATCGTCCGCGGCAGCAACTGCAGTGGGAAGGCCAACAGTAAGCGCTGCGAGGGTAAGGGCGACGTGAATTTTCATGGTTTCTCTCTTCAATAAAGGCGGCTTGGTGGCGCGCAAAAACACGGGTTGTGCCGTCCAGTTGGACAAACAGGGTTTCATAGGAAACTGGGCTGCCTTGTTTCATGCCGGGAGACCCTGAGCATGCCTGGCATGCTCAGGCCGATTGCCTCGGGCTTCTCCTGCAGCAGCCGGCGGATATCGGCTGCCGGTACATCGCCCATCACTAAATATCTGCCAATCTTGGCGGTATGGCAGGACTCAAACATGCATGCCAACAGCCATGGCGAAATATCCCGTTGAATTGCAACAGCCGGCAGTTTGACATGTACTACCCTACTGTAGGCTTACCTGGACATTACGTTTCTGTAATCTATCCGCTGTTCCACACTCCCTCGCTCAAGCTCGTGCCTTTCTGGCAAGCGATCATTGTTTGAAAGCCGCATGAAGGAGCGGCGCATCAACGACCCCAACCCGGCTCGCTGGCGAAATCTTCGCCGGTGCAGAAGGTAACTAGTTCGTCAGAAAATCGCACCGCGCAATCAAGGCCAGAATGCTCCTTGACAGGTTGATCTTGGTGTGTGAAACTTTCCCACACTTAGATCATGGTCTTTCGGTAGCCAATGTCGGATTCTCGTACCTCGCTCGTTTTGCAGGCTGCTTTGCAACTGAACGGGCCATTGATTGAACTGCTGGTGCGCGAGGGAGTGAGCTATACGCAATTTACCAGCGCGCTCAAGACTGAATTCGTTGCCGCCGCCGAACGCGTACTTGAGGCCAATGGAGCGAAGCTTACCGATTCAAGCCTGAGCACCCTGTCCGGCGTCCACAGAAAGGATGTCCACGCGTGGCGTGAGGCCGGTCAAGCGCCTGCCAAGGCAAAAAACCTCAGCTTGGCCATGGCGGTATTTGCTCGCTGGAGCACCGACCGGGAATATTCAGATAAGCGCGGTAAGCCGATGATCCTCGCTCGCCACGGCAAGTCTGGGTCTTTCGATGCGCTGGCCTACTCTATTTCCAAGGATGTTCGACCCAACGTGGTTTATCAGGAACTGCTGCGATTGGGTGTACTGCGCCAAGTCGAGGACTGCGCAGACCAGGTCGAACTGTGTGCCGAAGCGTTTATCCCGAAAGATGGAACAGCCGAGATGTTGCAGATATTTGCCGACAATGTGGCAGACCATATCGCGTCCGCGGTTAGCAATATTTCCGGCGTTGTGCCAATGCTTGAACAAGCCGTATTTGTAGAGGGATTTACCGAAGAATCGGTTGAGGTACTGGCGGCTTTGTCGCGAAAGATATGGTTAAAAGGATTCCGGGAAATCGTCCGTGTAGCCACCAAGTTGAATCAACAGGATGAGGGACGGACCGATGCCAACCAGCGATTCCGCCTTGGCATGTACAGCTATTGTGGCCCAGCGGCAAAGCGCTAGCAACAATCGAATTATAGAGGAACGCTGATGATGACAACTCTTAGCCGAATTTGCGCGCTGCTCGTGCTTATCGCGCTTGCCCTGCCGATGCAGGGCTGTGGGGGAGGCGGTGGCGGAAGCGTCGGCGCTTTGAGCGGGATCATTGGCTCCGGCGGGACCGGGCTCGGTGTCGCAACGGGTTTCGGTAGCCTGATCGTCGACGGTACTCGTCGGGACGATACGCTGGCAAGTTATAGTTCCGAAGAGGATCAAGGCTTAGCGCTCGCGCTGCCGTCGACGGGCGTCATGCTTGGTCAAATGCTCGAGTTCGGCTACGACAATAATGGCGCAATCACCACGGCCACGGTGTCTCCGGAATTGCTCGGATCGGTTACGTCCGTGGGCCCTAACGGAATTTCCGTGCTCGGTACTAGCGTTACCGTGAATACCGACACAACTCAAGGTCCTGTCACAGCCTACTCTGGCTATGCATCGCTTGCAGCCATCCAAGTCGGCGACCGTGTTGCTGTTTATGGACTGCTGAAGTCCGACGTGCAAGGCAATACTTCTGTTCAAGCGACACTGATCGTACAGAAGACCGCCGGCACAGGAATTCGATTGACTGGCTACGTGTCGCAATACAACGCGACGACCGGATCTTTCGCTATTGGCAATAACACGGTCAATCTCGCTGCCTCGGTGATAACTCCAGCAGGCGCCGCTTTGGCCAACGGCGAACTGGTCACGGTATGGAGCAACGCCGCGCCCACAGGGAACATGATCATTGCCAGCAACATCCGCATCAAGTGGTCTGCCTCGGCCACGGGCAATCTGACACTCTCAGGCGCAATTTCCGCTTCCTCCGGCAATGGCAGTTTCAAATTGCTCAACGTGACCGTTGATCCCGGCAAGGCGGCAATTTCTCCGGCGGGAATAACACTGGCGGACGGAAAGTACGTTGTGGCGGTGGGGCCATATGACGCGGCCACGGGCAAGCTGACTGCGACCAGCATCATGGTCTACTCTCCGCCTGCCGCGACCGCCGTCGAACTCTACGGTACGGTTCTGAACTTCATTTCGGCGTCGAGTTTTACCGTGCGCGGCGTGGTTGTTGACGCCAGTTCGGCCAGCTTCAGCGGTGGCACGCTCAAGGACTTGGCCAACGGTGCGTATGTCGAGATCACCGGCGCGGTGGCAAACAATATCGTGCGAGCAAGCACAATCGCGATCGTGGCGCTTAATCCCGCACAAGCCCCCGCAGGTTCCACGCTCGACCTGATGGGGACGATCACCAGTTACAACCCGGTGACGCAACGGTTCACGATGTCCATCGATTCGGGTTTCAGCATGGGCGCTCTCATGGCTGCCAGCCCGTTCCTGATCAATGGCAGCGCCAGCAATCTGGCCGTTGGCCAGTCGGTAAACGTCCGGGGGATATTGAATGGAGGCACCCTGACAGCCTCGGTGATCAGCTTCACGCAGTCGGCTTCCTCCGCTTCCGGCACACCAGCAGGAACAGGATCTTCCTCAGGTTCGGGGTCCATCCCGGGCACCACTTACATGGAAGGAATCGCCTACAACGTTACGGCGACGAGCTTCATGCTGAACGGGCTGACCATACAGAGCAATGGTGTCTCTGTCACGGGTGGGAGCGGCATGATGGGCGGGCGCGGCATGATGTCCGGATCGAGCGTCGGGGTCAATGTCCAGTACTCGGCGGGGCAATACACAGCGACGTCGATCACCTTGTTGTAGGCCCGACAAGAAAAGCATTTTTCGCAGAATTTTTCAAAATATTAATCGACGAAAGGGATGAAATGATGAACAAGGCAACGGCAATAGCCTGCGCAACGGCATTGATGCTGGCGGGCTGCGGTGGTGGCGGCGCGTCTTCTTCGGCAGCCTTGCTCACACCAACGAGTATCGGCGGTACGGCAGCCAAAGGTATCATCAAGCAGGCCAAGGTTCTTGCCTGCAGGATCGTCAACGGCGCACCGGAGCCCGATGCTTCCTGCGCCTCAGGCACCACGGGCGCTGATGGCTCCTATAGCGTGAGCTTCAGTGACGGCTATACCGGCCCCGCGATGGTGAAAGTCTTGGCGGCAGCGGCCAGCACCATGATGGATGAAACGACAGGGAGCGACATCCCCTACATCATGACCATGCGCGCCGTCGTGCCTGCGGTTTCAGGCACGACGACCGTCTACGTCACGCCTTTCAGTGAAATGGCCGCCAGCGCGGTAAGCATGACGACCATAGACGCGACCAAGATCAATCAAGCGATTGCCGCCGTCCAGTCTGTCATGGCCTCGCTGGGTATCGACTTGAGTGTGATGCCGGTGATCGATCTGAAAAATAATGGCGCCAATTCCCCCGTGCTGACTTTGCAGTCCAATATGGTCAAGCAATTGGGCAGGGTCGCCCTGGCGGCAAAGAACTCCAGTTTGCTGACCGATGCCAATGGTGTTCCCTGCAATACTGCGGGCACTACCGCCTCGCAGCAAATGGCATGTGCGGTCGCTGCGATGTCAAGAGTCATGACCAGCTACCTGGCCGCTGATCCGACTAAATCAGCAGCGATGATGACCGCGCTAAGCGGGCAAAACGTCACGAACATTACTATGCCGGTCATGAATGCCAATGGAACGATAGCCATGCAAATCGCCGACATGACTTCTGCTGCCTCCATGCAGACTGCCCTGCAAAATGCCGGCATGTCGGTAAACAATGCCGCCAGTGCAGTGAATGTGATGATGGGTGGAATGCACTGAAGGGGCTGGATGATCGAGCAAATCCCATGCCGTTGAAGAGAACCGTTAGGCGAAACTTTACGGCAAGGATCGATATGCGAACCTGACAAATGCGGCCGGTCTGACCGAGGTTGACTCACCGGGCACATTTTTCTTGGGCGACAGCAATGAAAGGTGAACCGAGCTCACAGTTAAAAAAAGCCCGGCACGGGCCGGGCTTTGTCCATCTTGTCATCTGTCCGACAGACTTTATTCCTCTCCATCATCACAGATGTCACCACAGGGTTTCGCGCTCCGCCGATGAAGTGATCTTGTGTATCGATAGGTCGGCCCCGTTGAACTCCTCTTCCGCATCGAGGCGCAGGCCGACGGTCATTTTCAACAAACCATAAACGATGAAACCGCCGGTCAGCGCGACCGTCACACCTAGGGCGGTGCCCGCTATCTGCGCCATCAGGCTGACGCCTCCCCTGCCGCCCAGGCTGGTGATCCCGAAAATGCCGGCGGCGATGCCGCCCCAGGCGCCGCACAGGCCATGCAGAGGCCAGACGCCGAGTACGTCGTCGATCTTCCAGCGGTTCTGGGTCAGCGTGAACATCCAGACGAACATTCCCCCGGCGATGGCTCCGGTGATCAAGGCGCCTATCGGGTGCATCAAGTCGGAGCCGGCACATATCGCCACCAGGCCGGCGAGCGGCCCGTTGTGCACGAAGCCGGGGTCGTTCTTGCCCGCCACCAGGGCCGCCAGCGTGCCCCCAACCATCGCCATCAGCGAATTTATTGCCACCAGGCCGGAGACATTCACCAGCGACTGGGCGCTCATCACGTTGAAGCCGAACCAGCCGACGGTAAGTATCCACGCGCCCAGGGCGAGAAAAGGAACGGAGGACGGCGGATGCGCGGCGATCCCGCCGTCCTTGCTATAGCGGCCGCGTCGCGCACCGAGCAGCAGCACCGCCGCCAGGCCGATCCAGCCGCCCATCGCATGGACCACCACGGAGCCGGCGAAATCATGGAACTCCTCGCCGAACGCGGCCTTCAACCAGTCCTGCACGCCGTAGGCGTGATTCCAGGCGATGCCCTCGAAGAAAGGGTAGACGAAGCCGACCAGAAGAAAGGTGGCGGCGAGTTGCGGATTGAACCTGGCGCGCTCGGCGATGCCGCCTGAGACGATGGCAGGAATGGCTGCAGCAAAGGTCAGCAGGAAGAAGAACTTGACCAGTTCGTAGCCGTTCTTCTGGGCCAGGACCTCGGCGCCGGAGAAGAAATTCACGCCATAAGCAATCGTATAGCCGATAAAGAAATAGGCCAGCGTGGACATCGAGAAATCGACCAAAATTTTCACCAGCGCATTGATCTGGTTCTTCTTGCGCACCGTACCGAGTTCAAGGAAAGCGAAACCGGCGTGCATCGCCAGGATCATGATTGCACCCAGCAGAATGAACAGGACATCGCTGGCGTTTTTCAGATTTTCCATATTGGGGCTCCGTTAGCACTAATCGAAGGCATAAAGCAATTATTGCACCAAAATATGCAATTCCTTTAATTCAATTACTTACAGACAACCAGAGTAGGGCTCGGAGGATTAACGCACCAACATGGTGTATTACATCAGTAATAGGCACCAACACGGTGCCAATGATTCATTTTGGGGCATAGCCTTTCGGCAACAGCGCCCACATCTGGCCCTTCTGACGCATCTTGCCGGCCTGGCTGCCGGCGTCGGAACCGGATCCCCAGTAAAAGTCGGCGCGCACCGGGCCACGGATGGCGCCGCCGGTATCCTGCGCCAGCATCAGCTTTGCCAGCGGGCGCTCACTGTTCGGATAGCTGGTGAACAGCCAGACCGGGGCGCCGAGCGGCGTGAATCGGGCATCGACGGCGATACTGCGTTCCGCGGTCAGCGGAACGCCCAGCGCACCAGGCGGGCCATCCGCGGTGGCCGGCAGTTCGCGGAAAAATACCAGGCTGGGATTGTTGTTGAGAAGTTCCTGCAGACGGCTCGGGTGCGCCTTGGCCCAGGCCTTGATCCCCTGCATCGAGGCCTTGTCCGCATTGAGTTCACCCTGATCGATCAGCCAGCGGCCGATGGACCGATAAGGGTGACCATTCTGGTCGGCATAACTCACCCTGACCCGGCTGCCGTCTTCGAACTGCACCTGACCGGATCCCTGGATCTGCATGAAGAACAGGTCGATGACGTCATCGACCCAGAGCAGCGCCCCATCGCCGGGGTGCGTCTTCTCCCATTCGGCGCGCGAGAAATACGGCACCAGCTTGCGCCCTTCCAGCCGGCCGCGCAGCCGCATGTGCTTGAGTTCCGGATAAAGGTCGCCCAGATCCACGTCGATGAGGTCGGGCGGGACAGCCTGGACGGGATACAGGTAAGGCTTGCTGCGCTGCCGGTTGCCCTTCAGCAGCGGCTCGTAGTAGCCGGTGACCAGTCCCTCGCGGCCACCGTCCGGGTTGATCAATTGCCAGGGCTGGAGTTGCGCTTCGAACCAGGCGCGCAGCGCAACGCCGTCCCGTGTGGCGAGACCCTTCGCGGCAAGGCAGGACTCACGCCAGATCTCTCGCCGCTGCAACGCAGTGCAGGAAGAAAGAAAGGCGGAAAAAGCCGGGCCGAGATCGTCCTCGCCCCAACCCGGCAGACTTTCCCACGCAGCCGGCTCGAACGGCTTGGCCGACGGCTTGGGCAGTTCGGGCGCAGGGCAGACCGGGCACTGCAGTACCGGCTGAGGCGTAGGTTGTAATGCGGGCTGGGCAATGGGCTGGGCAATGGGCTGAACAACGGGCGGAACGGCAGGCTGAACGGCGCAGCCGGCAAGCAGCAGCGCGGTCAGTATGGCGATAATTCTAGACATGTATCTGTTAGAGTTCCCGGTTTTGAAGAGTGCAAGCTTACATCAGACGCGTCGTCGGGGTATTTTCCATCCAGCCCCGGCCCCGTCTGAACACCCCGGAGTGTATCGATGACTGACCTTTCCCATTTCCTGGCGCGCGCGGAGGCTCTGCTCGAGCGCATTGAAAGCCTGCTGCCGCCCCCCCTGCCTGAACCAGACTGGCGTAATGCGCTGGCCTTCCGCTGGATCAAGCGCAACGGCCGCGGCCATCTCCAATCGGTGAGCAAACCGCACCACATCCGCCTCAAGGATCTCCAGGGCATTGCCGATCAGAAGCTGCGCATCGAGCAGAACACGCGGCAATTCATCGCCGGCCGGAGTGCGAACAACGTGCTGCTCACCGGCGCGCGCGGCACCGGCAAATCCTCGCTGGTGAAAGGCGTGCTCAACCAGTATGCGGCGAAAGGCCTGCGTCTGATCGAAGTGGACAAGACAGATCTGGTCGACCTGGCGGAGATCGTCGATCTGATCAATGACCGACCGGAGCGCTTCATCATTTTCTGCGACGACCTTTCCTTCGAATCCGGCGAGCCGGGCTACAAGGCCTTGAAGAGCGTGCTCGACGGCTCGATCGCCGGCACGCCCGACAATCTGCTGATCTACGCCACCTCCAACCGCCGCCACCTGATGCCGGAATACATGGCGGAAAACCTCGACGCCAAGCATGTCGGCGAAGAGATACACCCAGGCGAAACCGTGGAAGAGAAGATTTCGCTGTCCGAGCGCTTCGGCCTCTGGCTTTCCTTCTACCCCTTCGACCAGGACCATTACCTTGCCATCTGCGCCCACTGGCTCGGGGAATTCGGGCTGACCGGACAGGAGATCGAGGCGGCGCGCGGCGAGGCGCTGCAGTGGGCGCTGATGCGCAGCTCGCGCAGCGGTCGGGTCGCCTGGCAGTTCGCCCGCGACCATGCCGGGCGCAAAGGCGGCAAGTCCGCCAGGGCGGGTCGCAAGTCTTGAAGGTCGTTGAAGTTGCCGCCGCGGTCATCCTGCGCCCGGACGGCAGCTTCCTGCTCGGTCGCCGGCCATCCGGCAGTTTCTATCCCGGCTACTGGGAGTTTCCCGGCGGCAAGGTCGAAGCCAACGAAACACCCCGCGAAGCGCTGCTGCGCGAGTTGCAGGAGGAACTGGGGATAGCGGTCGATGCGGCCTATCCCTGGATCACCCGCGAGTTCAGTTACGAGCACGCCGAGGTGCGGCTACACTTTTTCCGGGTGTTGCGCTGGAGCGGCGAATTGCAGGAGCTGCAGCACGACGCGCTAGCGTGGCAGCGGGCGGATGCTGTCACGGTCTCGCCGCTGCTGCCGGCCAACGCGCCGGTACTGGCGGCGCTGGCCCTGCCTGATTTCTACGCCATCAGCCACGCTGGCGAGATCGGCGTCGACCGCCAACTCGAGGCGCTGACCCGCGCGCTCGATCACGGCCTGCGCCTGGTGCAATTGCGCGAGGCGGGTCTTGCGACTGCCCAGCGCGCCGCCTGGGTCCATGCGGCGGTCGATCTCTGCCACGGCTACGGCGCCCGGGTGCTGGTCAACGGCGACATGGCGCTGGCCAATGACGCCGGCGCCGATGGCGTGCACCTGACGGCGAGCCAGTTGCTGTCCCTGTCCAGACGCCCGGACTTTCCCCTGGTCGCGGCCTCCTGCCACGATGCCGGGGAACTCGCCCAGGCACGGCGCCTCGGTCTCGACTTCGTGGTGCTCGGGCCGGTCAAGGAAACCGCCAGCCATCCCGGCCGGCCAGGGATGGGATGGGCTGCGTTCGGCTCCCTGGCGGCGGATTATCCGCTGCCGATCTTCGCCCTCGGCGGCTTGGCTCGCGAAGACAAGGAAGCCGCCTGGCAGGCCGGTGCGCACGGCATCGCGGCAATCCGCGCAGCCTGGGAATAGCCGCCGCCGGGCCGCCCCAAGGCGGGGGCCGGGTAAAACTGCGAGGATACCGAGCCATCGTCGCCCTCCTTCACGGAAAGGGGCCGGGGGGATAGCGCTTAGTTCGTCAGTTCAACTCGTCGTCTTCGGGCGACGGAGCCGACTCCGGCACACGATAATCTTCCGCCGCCCAGGCACCCAGATCTATTTGCTTGCAGCGCTCAGAACAGAACGGCCGGAAGGGATTACCGCCTGACCAGGCCACGGGCTTGCCGCAGGTGGGGCAATTGACGATGCGCGGCGATCCACTGCCCGCGGTCACAGATTGCAGAAAGTCAGTTCGAAGGCCACATCGACCTCCGCCGGGCGCGGGCGCAGGTCGCCGTCGGGCGTGGTGAAGCGGATGTTCAGCGCATACTTGTTGGCGCTGATCTCGGGGATATGCGGGTTTCCGCGGGGTACGCGCAGACGCAACATCTGCGCCGTACGGCCGGCGAGCATCAACTGGTAAGCGCCGCTGGCGGCAAGTTGCCGCTCCGGCCTGCCGGAGGCGCGCAACAGCCGCAACACGATCGACAGCCCGGCGCTGATCGGCAGAATAGGCGCCAGCCAGCCATTCAGCCCGCTGCGGCGCTGTTCGACATCGCGATGCAGCCAGTAGTGGTAAGCGGGAAGATCGAACTCGCAGACGCCGCCGGGTATCGCCGCGCGGTTCTTGATTGCCATCAGCCATTCGTTTTCGCGCAAGTACTGGCCGATCTTGCCATGCATGGCCAGCATCTGGGCGCCGGCCTGCTCGATCTCGTAGAGCGCGCCGGAGAGGGCTTCTTCGGAAATCTCGGGATTGTTGCGGAAGGAGAGCAGCGTCTGGCGCTGGCGCTCGAGTTCTTGAACCAGATCGAACTTGAGGTCGGCGCGACCGGCGACTTCGAGTATTTCGAACAGTGTCAGGAGTGCGACATGGTGGGCCATGGCATCGTCGGCAGCCACGAAATATTGCGCCCTGTCGAACAGGGATTCGAGGCGGAGCAACGTGCGAATGCGCTCACTGAGAGGATATTCGTAGGTAATCACACGCCCGCCAAGAGTGAAATGTCGAGCAATTCTGACCTATTCGCGCCCAAACCTCAACCATTCTGACAAGACTTGTCAGAACGCTCCAGGTAAAGACGATGCAAGACCTCGACTTGAGCATGCAGCGCCGCCATGTCTCCGTCATTGGCGATGACATTGTCGGCCACCGCCAGCCTCTCGGCGCGGGTCGCCTGGGTCGCCATGATGCGTTTGGTCTCTGCGCGCGTCAGGCCACTTCTCGCCATGACGCGCAGAATCTGGGTTTCCTCGGCACAATCAACCACGACGATGCGCCCGACGCGGCTCCGATAGGTTTTCGACTCGACCAGGAGTGGCACCACCAGTACAGCATAAGGTGCTCCGGCGGCAAGTCCGGCTGCGCAACGGCGCTCGCTTTCGGCGCGAATCAGCGGATGGAGGATGGCTTCCAGACGCGCCTTCGCCGTCGTATCGGCGAATACCAGGCGGCGCATGGCGTTGCGATCGAGCGCGCCGTCGGCACCGATCAGTTCGTCGCCGAAACCTTGCCGGATAGCGGCAATGGCCTGCCCGGCCGGAGCAGTCAACTCGTGCGCGATGGCATCGGCATCGATCACGGCGGCGCCGAGTTCCGCAAACATCGCCGCGGCCGCGCTCTTGCCGCTACCGATCCCGCCGGTCAGGCCGACGACCAGGGGATCCGTCACGGCCCGGGCTGAGCGGTCGGCGCGGGCGGCGCTGCCGTGGGAGCGGCAATCGCCACTATGCGCAGTTTCTCGGGCGACAGTTGCCTGGCCAGCCGTTGCGGCTCGCGGCCCGTTTCGGCGTCGCCGAAATAGTGCTGGCCCCAGGCGAAGAACAGCAGGTTCGCCAGAACCAGCAGGAGGAACAGCCTAGGCGAGCGGAGCATGCCCGATTGGCCGGCTATTATGCCGGCCATCCCGACCTCCCCAGGCGACTCCGCTCCGCTGCGGAGTTGCCATGGGACACCTGGCTAGCCAATCTTGGGCAGGCGATCGAGCGCAGCATTGATCTCCGCTTCCGGATAATCGTAATCCTCGAGCTTGCCGGCCAGATACTTGTCGTAAGAGGCCATGTCGAAATGGCCATGACCCGAGAGATTGAAAAACAGTACCTTCGGTTCTCCGGTCTTCTTGCAGTTCAGGGCCTCGTCGATCACGGCGCGAATGGCATGGTTCGACTCGGGCGCGGGGATGATGCCCTCGGCGCGCGCGAACTGCACGCCGGCCGCGAAGGTGGCAACTTGCGGAACGGCCACCGCCTCGATCAGTCCCTCCTTGAGGAGCTGCGACACCAGCGGCGAGTCGCCGTGATAGCGCAGGCCGCCGGCGTGAATCGAAGGCGGCATGAAGTCATGACCGAGCGTGTACATCAGCATGATCGGGGTATAGCCGGACTCGTCGCCGTAGTCGTAAGCATAGTGCCCCTTGGTCAGGGTAGGGCAGGAACTGGGCTCCACCGCGACCAGGCGCACCTTCTTGCCTGCCGCCTTGTCGGCGAAGAACGGGAAGGCCACGCCGGCGAAGTTGGAACCACCGCCGCAGGGTGCGAAGATCATGTCCGGATAAACGTTGATTTTCTCGAACTGCTTCTTGGCCTCGAGACCGATCACCGTCTGATGCAGCAGCACATGGTTCAGCACCGATCCCAGCCCGTACTTGGTATCCTCGCGCCCGGCCGCCTCTTCCACGGCCTCGGAGATGGCCAGACCGAGCGAGCCAGGGTTGTTCGGATCCCGGGCCAGGGCATTGCGCCCAGCCTGGGTGAGGTTGGTCGGGCTGGCCAGCACCTCGGCGCCCCAGGTCTGCATCATCGAACGGCGGAAAGGCTTCTGGTCGTAACTGACCTTGACCATGTAAATGCGCAGTTCGATCTCGAACATCTGCGCCGCGAAAGCCAGGGACGAACCCCACTGCCCTGCGCCTGTTTCTGTGGTCATGCGCTTGATGCCCGCCTGCTTGTTGAAATAGGCCTGGGCCACGGCGGAGTTCGGCTTGTGCGAACCGGCCGGCGAGACGCTCTCGTTCTTGTAGTAGATCTTGGCCGGTGTACCCAGGGCCTGCTCCAGTCGCGTCGCCCGACACAGGGGCGAGGGCCGCCAGAGGCGATAAATTTCACGCACCGGTTCGGGGATGGCGATCCAGCGCTCCGCAGACATCTCCTGTTCGAGGATGGGCATGGAAAATATCTGCAGCATCTGCTCCGGACCTACCGGCTTGCCATCCGGACCCATGGGCGGCGCCGGAGGATTGGGCATGTCGGCGACGATGTTGTACCAGTGGGTCGGCATCTCCGATTCGTCGAGTATCACTTTGTGTGCAGTCATTATTCGCGTCCTCCTCGTTATCAATTAAGTCCAAAAATTCCTCGGGCAGCTTACCCCGCGCAGGCAACTACTCTTGCTTATCGGCCAGTTGCGCAAGCCCTTCGAGAACCAGATTGTCGATGCATAGCAGCGGGATGTCCAGCAGCGGCGCCAGATTTTCCGCAGCCCCGCCCGAGAGCAGGCAGATGGCGCCGGCCTGCCCGGCAAGCCGCTGAAACATCCGCTCGATCGCGCCGGCGGTGGCCTGCAAGGCCCCGCTGGCAATGGCATCTGCGGTATTGCGTGGCAGGGCGTCAAACTTGCCCTCGGCGAGCGGCAACTGGGCGGTATTGCCGGCCAGCGCGGCTCGCATCAGATCGATGCCAGGCAGTATCAGTCCGCCGCGAAACACGCACTCGCCATCGAGCACATCGATGGTGGTGGCCGTGCCGGCATTGACCACGAGACAGGCGCCACGATGCACGCTGCTTGCACCGATCAGCGCCGCCCAGCGGTCCGCGCCGAGACGGGACGGGACATCGTAGGAATTTTTCACGCCGCACTGTTCGGCGCGCGCGGTCGCCCAGGAAAGCGGTACGGCGAGCGTCTCGGCGACAGCCGCAATCGCGTCGCTTGCCTGCAAGCCGGCGACATTGCACGCGATCGCGCGCACCGGGCGGGGCAAGGAGAAAATCGTCTCCGGCAGCAGGCCAATCCCGGTCAGCGGCAGAGCGCCCCGCTCCAGCCATAGTCCGTTGCTATGCAGGCCCCACTTCAGCCGGGTGTTGCCGCAGTCGAGACAGAGCAGCGTCATGACGGCCGCAGCGAAACCTCGCCGCTGATGATTCGCTGGCGGCCATCAGCGGTTTCCAGCAGCAGCGCGCCGTCAAAATCGACGCCGCGGCAGATGCCTGCGAGCGGTTCGGAAATATCGCCCAGCAGTTGCACCGCGCAATCATTAAATGCATGGCGCTTCTGCCAGGCTTCGCGAAATGCGGGGAATCCTGAAACGGCGAAAGTGATCAGCGCTTCATGCAACGCCGTGAGCAGCCGGGCCAGCAGTTCGACGGTCGCCGGCAGCGGAATATCGGCTTCAAGATCGGCTTCAATCAGCGCCGCTGCCGTCCGGCACAAATCCTCAGGCATGCCTTGTGGCCGGCGCAGGTTCATGCCGATGCCGATCACCGCCGCCGGAGGACTGGCACCCGGCACCAATTCGATCAGCACACCGGCCAACTTGCGCCCGTGCAACAGCAAGTCGTTCGGCCACTTCAGCGAAACGCCGGCGATGCCCAAGTCCTCCAGGGCGCACGCCAGAGCCACGCCGACGGCGAGCGAGAGTCCCGACAATGGCGCGTCAGGGGGCAAGCGCCAGAGCAAAGAAAAGGTGAGGCTGTCACCCGGAGCAGAGAACCAGTTGCGGCCGCGCCTGCCCCGCCCGGCGGTCTGGTGGAGCGCCGCAATGACCCTGCCTGAGGGTGCGCCGGACTCCGCAAGCGTCAGGAGGCGGGCATTGGTGGAATCGCATTCCGCCAGCACATCGACGTCGAAACGGCAGGCCAGGTTGCCGAGCGCATCGGCAACGGCGGCAACGGAAAACGCTTCGTCAAACAAGGCGGCGTGATGGCATGGCGCTCATGTTTTGATTATAAGGGAAAGATCATCCCTCCTCTTTTGCATCCTCCAGGCCGAGTTCCTGGATCTTGCGCGTGATGGTGTTGCGGCCGATGCCCAAGAGATGTGCCGCCTCGATGCGGCGGCCGCCCGATGCGGCCAGGGCGCGCTGGATCAGGGCGCGTTCGAAGTCGCGCGAAAGCCGCTCGAAGACGCCGCCTGGCGCGGCCGCGATGAGCCGGTCGGCCTCGCTGCGCAGAGCGTCGAGCCAGTTCTGCGGCACGTCGCGCGAGCCCTGCTCGCGCAGCTCGCTGGGCAGGTCGGCGACTTCGACGGTCTGCCCCGGCGCCATCACCGTGATCCAATGGCAGAGGTTTTCCAGCTGGCGCACGTTGCCTGGGAAATCCAGACCGGACAAATATTTCAAGGCCGATTCGCTCAGACGCTTGGCCTCGACGCCAAGATCCTGCGCGCTCTTCTGCAGGAAATGCTTGGTCAGGAGCGGGATATCCTCATGCCGCTCGCGCAGGGTCGGCAGGCGAAGGCGGATGACATTCAAACGGTGGAACAGGTCTTCGCGGAACAAGCCCTGTTTGACGCGTTCCTCGAGATTCTGGTGGGTGGCGGCGATTACCCGGACGTTGGCCTTGACCGGCTGGTGGCCACCGACGCGGTAGAAGTGGGCGTCGGAGAGCACGCGCAGCAAGCGGGTCTGCAATTCGGCGGGCATGTCGCCGATCTCGTCGAGGAACAGCGTGCCGCCCTCGGCTTGCTCGAAGCGACCGCGGCGCTGCGTCTGCGCCCCGGTGAAAGCTCCGCGCTCGTGCCCGAACAATTCCGACTCCAGCAGATCGCGCGGAATCGCCGCGGTATTGATGGCAATGAACGGCTTCTCCGCGCGCGGACTATGCCGGTGCAGGGCGCGCGCCACCAGTTCCTTGCCGGTCCCCGATTCGCCGTTGATCAGCACTGTCGCGTGCGATTGCGAGAGGCGACCGATGGCGCGAAAGACCTCCTGCATCGAGGCGGCCTTGCCGAGTATCTCCGGCGTGATGCTGGAGACCTCCGCCACATCGCCTTGATGCTTGCTTTCCCCGATGGCGCGGCGGACCAGATCGACCGCCTGATCGACATCGAAAGGCTTGGGCAGGTATTCATAGGCGCCGCCCTGGAACGCTGAAACCGCCGAGTCGAGATCGGAGTAGGCGGTCATGATGATGACCGGCAGGTCCGGGCATTTGGTCTTGACGTGGCGCAACAGGTCGAGTCCGGACTGCCCCGGCATGCGAATGTCGGAGACCAGCACCTGCGGCCTGTCTCCGGCATCCAGCGCGACAAGGGCCTCGGCTGCCGAAGCGAAACTCCTGTAGGCGATTTCATCGCGCGCCAATGCCTTCTCGAACACCCAGCGGATCGAGCGATCGTCGTCGATGATCCAGACGGGATTCATTTTTTTCCTTCGTTGTTATAGTTGCCGTGGTTCAACGGCAGCAGGATGGTAAAACAGGTACGGCCTGGATGACTGTCGACTTCAATGGTGCCGTGATGCTGATGGACAAAGCTCTGCGCCAGGGTAAGGCCCAGACCGGTGCCGCCGTCGCGCCCCGAAACGAGCGGATAAAAGATCTTGTCGCGCATCTCGTCGGGAATTCCCGGACCATTGTCGATCACCTGCAATTGCAGCGCCAGATGATAGCGGCGCTTGGCCAAGGTCACCTGACGTGCAGCGCGGGTGCGGAACACGATCTCGCCTCGGCCATTCATCGCCTGGGCAGCGTTCCGGGCGATGTTCAGGATGACCTGAATCAGTTGTTCGCGATCGCCGGTCAAGTCGGGCAGGGAGGTATCGTAGTCGCGCCGCACGCCTACCCCGGCATACTCGGCGTGGATCAGGCGACGCACCCGTTCTAGGATCTCATGCACATTGACCAGCGTCGGCTGCATCATCCTGTGCGACGACAACAGGCGCTGCATGAGATCCTGCAAGCGGTCCGACTCCTTGATGATGACCTGGGTGTATTCCTTGAGTTGCGGCGCGTTTTTCAGCATCCTCAACTCGTGCTCGAGCAGTTGCGCGGAACCGCGAATGCCGCCGAGCGGATTCTTGATCTCATGGGCCAGGTTGCGGATCAACTCCCGGTTGGCCTGTTGCTGTTCGAGCAGGCGCTCCTCGCGCGCCACCTTGAGTTGCTGCTCGATCGGGCGGAATTCGAGGAGCAGGCGCGTGCCGCCGATATCGATCGGCGACACGGTGCAGTCAAGATGCAGGGTCACTTCCTGCGGCCGTTTGATCGCCACATTGTGACTGGTGTAACTGCAGTTATTGTGCAGCGCGCTCTCGAACGCGGCGGCCAGTTCGGCCGGTTCGCCCAGGAGATACGTCAGCGGACGGCCAATCAACTGACGCTGACTGGCCGCAAAGAGATTCTCGGCTGCGGAATTGAGATGACGGATCAGCAAGCGCGCATCGACCAGCACCACCGCCGAGGAAATCAGTTCGAGTCCGGCGAACAGGGGATGCGGGGTCTGATGCTTGCGGAATGAGTCGGGCGTAGCCATACCCTGCTTCATAGCAAGAACCTGGCCACCTGGGTCACAAACCGCCGCGACTTACTTGAGATTGACCATCTCACGCTTCAGGGCCTCGACGTTGCGCTCATGGAGGGCAACGGTGTCCTTGAGCGCTTGCACACGATCGAGATATTTCTGGTAATTCTTCTCGCTGCCCAGCCGTATGCTCTCGCCCTCGGCCAGATCCTTCCTGGCTTGCTCCAGGCTCTGCTGCTCGGTCGCGAGTTCCTGTTCCAGGATCCTGCGGCGATCTGTGTCCCGGCCCTTTTGGGTATCCTCATTGACGCGCGGGAAGTCACCCGGCGCCGCACGCGGCGGAGCCTGTTTCGGCGCAGTATAGGTGGACACCGGCAGGTCGCGCGACAGTATCGCGCAGTTCCTGCCACCGCCCTTCTGGTTGGTGTAGAGCACCACGCCGGAATCATCGATACACTTGTAGAGCGTATCGGCGCGGGCAAACCCGGTACCGAGCAATAGGGCAAACAGCAACGGGAAACGGACGATCATTTTGGCGAACCGGGAAACATGGATCTCCGCGAAGTGTATGCGAAAGCCCGGCGAAAAAAAAGGATGAGCAAGCTCATCCTCTTTCCCCGCCACAGCCGAAACGCTGCTGTGGCGAAACTCGCCCGGAAATTTACAGGCTGAAATACATGTCGTATTCGATCGGGTGGGTGGTCATGCGGAAGCGCGTGACTTCCTCCATCTTCAGTTCGATGTAGGCATCGATCATTTCGTTCGAGAACACGCCACCCCGGGTCAGGAACTCGCGGTCCTTGTCGAGATAGTCGAGCGCCTGCTCCAGACTCGAACAAACGGTCGGGATCTTTGCGTCCTCTTCCGGCGGCAGATCGTAGAGATTCTTGTCGGCCGGATCGCCGGGATGAATCTTGTTCTGAATGCCGTCCAGGCCGGCCATCATCATGGCGGTAAAGGCCAGGTAAGGATTGGCGGTCGGATCCGGGAAGCGGACTTCGATGCGCCGCGCCTTGTCGCTCTGCACATAGGGAATGCGGATCGATGCGGAGCGGTTGCGCGCCGAATAGGCCAGCTTGACCGGGGCTTCGAAACCCGGCACCAGACGCTTGTAGGAATTGGTGCCCGGATTGGTAATCGCGTTCAGGGCGCGGGCGTGCTTGATGATGCCGCCGATGTAGTACAGAGCGAAATCGGACAGGCCGGCATAGCCGTTGCCGGCAAACAGATTCTTGCCGTCCTTCCAGATCGACTGGTGCACATGCATGCCCGAACCATTGTCGCCGACGATCGGCTTGGGCATGAAGGTGGCCGTCTTGCCGTAGTTATGGGCAACGTTATGGACGATGTATTTCAGCACCTGGGTCATGTCGGCGCGGCGCACCAGGGGGCCGAACTTGGTGCCGATTTCGCACTGGCCGGCGGTGGCGACTTCGTGGTGATGGACCTCGACTTCGACGCCGCAGGATTCCAGCGCCAGACACATGGCGGCGCGGATGTCGTTCAGGCTGTCGACCGGCGGGACCGGGAAATAGCCGCCCTTGACGGTCGGACGGTGCCCGATGTTGCCGCCCTCGAATTTCTCGCCGGACGACCACGCAGCCTCTTCCGAGAAGACTTTGCAGTAAGAGCCGGACATGTCCACTTTCCATTCGACCGAGTCGAAAATGAAGAACTCGGGCTCGGGGCCAAAATAGCAGGTATCGCCCAGGCCGGTACTCTTGAGGTAAGCCTCGGCACGCTTGGCCAGCGAACGCGGATCGCGGTCGTAACCCTTGCCGTCGGACGGTTCGACCACGTCGCAGGTCAGAATCAGGGTGGTTTCGTCCATGAAGGGATCGATATAGGCCGTGGCCGGATCCGGCATCAAAAGCATGTCGGACGCCTGAATGCCCTTCCAGCCGGCGATCGATGAACCGTCGAAGGCGTGACCGTCTTCGAACTTTTCAAGTCCGAAAGCCTTGATCGGCACGCCGACATGCTGCTCCTTGCCACGCGTGTCGGTAAAGCGGAAATCGACAAACTTGACTTCCTTCTCCTTGATCAATTTCAGAACATCTTGGGGCGACATAGAGTGCTCTCCTAGCGGGTTAATACGAATCAGACTAAGCGAAATGTAGGCAAGGCTTAGCAGTTATTGTGCCAAGCGCTCCGGACCAGCCCGATATTGTGCCACAAAGGAAATGGCTGCTGTACCGCAATAAAACAGGCCCTTTATTGGTGCGGATTCCGGAAACGCGCACTATCTTGGCGCAATGCGGCAATTCAAGCTAACCGCGCTGAAATAAGGATCCCCCGTCAAGCGTTCGCCAAGACGCAGTTCGAGGCGAGCCACATGGACTGGATCGAGGCAGACTTCGGGCGGCAGGAAAATCTCGGCTTCGACGCGTTTGCCCAGATAGTGCAGCAGCGTCTTTTCAAACTCAGGCAGTTCTTCGCCCAAGAGCCGGCGCAGATGCCCGAGCAGCACCTCACGCTCGGGCAAGTCAATGGCACTGACTGCGGAATCGAGATCTTCTTCGGCATCGACATGGACCAGCACGTCGAGCACCTCCGGATGTCGTGCCAGCACGCGCACCCTGGCCATCTCGGCGATACGGTGGCCCTCCGAAACGCTGATGCGGGCATCAACCTGAATGTGCGCATCCGCGAGAACCCGGTTGGCCATGTGCCGTGTCCGCAATTCATGCAGATCGAGCACGCCCGGCGTCTCGCGCAGCGTGGCGCGGATGCGTTTGACCTCATCATTGGAGACCCCGGTGTCGATCAACTCCCGCATCGCTTCATAGGAGAACTTGGCACCCATGCGCAGGATCATGAAGCCAACGATCACCGCGGCCACCGGGTCGAGAAAACGGTAGCCCGCCAGGCTGCCGCCGATACCGGCAGCCGCCACCAGGGAAGAGGCGGCATCGGAACGCGCGTGCCAGGCGTTGGCGACAAGCATCGGCGAGCGCAACTTCTCGGCGACGATCAGCATGTAGCGGAACAGGCCCTCCTTCGCCACCAGCGCGGCCAGCGCGGTCCACAGCGCTATCGAGGCCACCGCCGGCAATTCGTCGAGATGTTGCAGCCGGACGCCGGCCGACCAAAGGATCGCGGCTCCGGTGCCGACCAACAGCAGGCCCAGCGCCAGGGAAGCGGCAGTTTCGATGCGATGATGGCCGTAAGGGTGTTCATCGTCAGCGGGATGGCGGCTTTGCGCGTTGGCCAGCAGCACCAGAATGTCCGCCACCAAGTCCGAGAGCGAGTGAAAGCCGTCTGCGACCAGGCTCTGGGCGTGGGCGGCGAGGCCTACCGCGATCTGGGCGACGGTCAGGACGATATTGACTGTGACACTGACCCAGGTGACCCGCTGGGACTCCCTATAGCGCGAGGGATCCAAGGGTTCGTGAGGCAGCAATACCTCCTCTTCGCGGGTCATCAATATCTCTATCTATCAACCGGCCGGAGGTTCAGGCCTATAATTTCAATTATACAACTCTTGCATTTGCCTTCGCCGACATGGGTAGACTCACCGAAATTTTGCAGCTCGCGCAGAGCCGCGCACGCGAGCTCAAGCTTCCCTACGAGGGAGCGCTCACCCCGAAGGAAGCCGCCGAATTACTGCGGCTCGCCCCGGGCGCCCGCCTGATCGACATCCGGACCCGCGCCGAACTCGACTGGGTGGGCCGCATTCCCGGTGCGATCGAGATCGAATGGCAAACCTATCCCGGCAACCAAGCCAATCCGTATTTTCTGGCCCAGTTGAAGCAAGCCGTCGATCAGGAATCGCTGCTGCTGTTCATCTGCCGCAGCGGCGGCCGCTCGAACGCCGCCGCAAAAGCCGCCACCGAAGCCGGTTTACCCGACTGCTACAATGTTCTCGAAGGTTTCGAGGGCGACAAGGACGCCGCCGGCCACCGCAACAAGGTGGGCGGCTGGCGCCTGGCCGGTCTGCCCTGGCAGCAAAGCTGAGTTCGACTGAACCCGCGCGACCGAACCACGGCCTCCTTCCCCCGTCCTATCAAGCGCCGCCCACAAGAGATTGATCATGCAAACCACCGCCATCAGCTTCGACCGCTACAGCTCACTCGCCCTGGATGATGCCCAGCAACGCATCATCGAAGCCCGCGCCAAACTCGGAAAGCGCGCCGTGCTGCTTTGCCACCACTACCAGCGCGCCGACATCTACCGCCACGCGGACATCACCGGGGATTCGCTCCGGCTGTCGCGCCTGGCCTCCCAGTCCGACGCCGAGTTCATCGTCTTTTGCGGGGTGCATTTCATGGCTGAAGTGGCCGACATCCTGTCGCGCCCGGAGCAGACGGCCATCCTCCCCGACCTCGCCGCGGGCTGTTCGATGGCCGACATGGCCAACCTGGCCAAGGTGGAACGCTGTTGGCGCGAGATCCGGGAAGTCATCGATCCGGACGAACAGGTCACTCCCGTCACCTACATCAATTCAGCCGCCGACTTGAAAGCCTTCTGCGGCGAGCATGGCGGCATCGTGTGCACCTCGTCCAACGCCACCAGGATTCTCGAATGGTCCTTCGCCCGGCGCGAGAAGATACTGTTCTTTCCGGATCAACACCTGGGTCGCTGGAGCGGCCACAAGATGGGCATCCCGCATGAACAGATGCAGGTCTGGGATCCCGATCTGGAGTCCGGCGGGCTCAGCGCCGAACAAATCCGCAAGGCCCGGATACTGCTTTGGAAGGGCCACTGCTCGGTGCACCAGATGTTTCAACCGGCGCATATCCTGCGTTTTCGCAATCAGTACCCGGACGGACTGGTCATCTCCCACCCCGAATGCAGCCTCGAGGTGTGCATGCAGTCCGACTTTGTCGGCTCGACCGACCTCATCCTCAAGACCGTCAAGGATGCGGCCCCGAACACACGCTGGCTGGTCGGCACCGAACTGAACCTGGTCGAGCGTCTCGCCGAGGAAGTCCGCGCGGAAGGCAAGATCGTCCAGTTCATGTCTCCCACCGTCTGCATGTGCTCCACCATGCAGCGCATCGATCCCCAGCACCTCGCCTGGTGCCTGGAAAACCTCGCTGAAGGCAGGGTGATCAACCGCATCAGCGTGCCGCCGCATGAAGCCGCCCTGGCAAAAGTGGCGCTGGAGCGGATGCTGGCGGTTTCCTGATGCCCGCACTAGCCAAGACGCTGCACGTCGCCACCTACAACATTCACAAGGGATTCTCGCAATTCAACCGGCGCATGATGGTCCACGAATTGCGCGAGCGATTGCGGATTCTGTCGCCTGATATCGTCTTCCTGCAGGAGGTGCAGGGCCTGCATCTGGGGCACGTCGAGACTCTCAGCGAATGGCCGGGGGAGCCGCAGCACGAGTTCATTGCCGGAGATGTCTGGGAGAACACCGCCTACGGCCGCAACGTCATCTACGATCACGGCCATCACGGCAACGCGATCCTGTCGCGCTTCCCTATCTTGCACTCGCACAATCAGGACGTCACCCATCTGCGCTTCGAGCGTCGCGGACTACTCCATTGCGCGATCGCCGTGACCGACGGGGAGCAGCCGCTGCATTGCGTCTGCGTCCATCTCTCTCTATTCGGCCGCTCTCGGCGACGGCAAATGGAGGCGCTAGCGCTAAGGCTTGAGGAACTGGTCCCCGCCGATGCCCCGCTGATCATCGCCGGCGATTTCAATGACTGGCGCAACTCCGCCTCCAACCTGCTCGCCGACCGGCTCGGACTGATCGAGGTATTCGGCGGCGCGGCCGGGCACCCGGCGAAAAGCTTTCCCAGTTCCCTGCCCGTTTTCCGCCTCGATCGTATCTATGTCCGCGGCTTCGGCATCGAGTCGGCGACCGTTCATTTCGGCCCGCCGTGGTCACGCATTTCCGACCACGCGGTACTCTCGGCACATCTCGTGGCTGACCTTGCCGCACATGGATGAAGGCTTCCTGCCAGGCAACCGGCTCGAGCTGCTCGAGACTGGCAGCGAATATTTTCCGGCGCTGATCGCGGCGATAGCGGCGGCCACCGAAGAGGTCCGCCTCGAAACCTATATATTCGAGGACGACGACGCCGGCCGTGCGGTGGCCACGGCCATGAACCACGCGGCGCGGCGCGGCGTCCGCGTCCATGTCCTAGTCGACGGTTTCGGCTCGCGCGGCTTCATGCAGAAGCTGGGCGCCCGGCTGATGGCCGACGGCATCGAAGTATTGATCTATGGACCGAACGTCTCCCCGTTCACCCTGCGTCGCCAGCGACTGCGTCGCCTGCATAGAAAACTGGTGACAATAGACGCGCGCATCGCCTTCGTCGGCGGCATCAACGTCATCGATGACATGCACACGCCCGGCCAGATCCCGCCGCGCTACGACTATGCGGTGCGGATCGAAGGACCGCTGCTCGGACCGATCCATGCTTCGATGCGCCATCTCTGGCAACTTGTCAGCTGGTCGAGCTTTCGTCATCGTTTCGCAACAGGCCAACGCCACGCCGCGACCACCGCGGTCTGCGGCGAAATGGCCGGAACCTTCCTGACTCGCGACAACCTGCGCCACCGCCGCGACATCGAAGAGGCCTACCTCCAGGCAATAGCCGCCGCGCGCAGCGAAATCGTTCTGGCCAATGCCTACTTTCTGCCCGGCAGGCGCTTCCGCCATGCCCTGATGGCGGCGGCGCAACGCGGCATCAAGGTGACCGTGCTGTTGCAAGGGAGGGCCGAATATCCGCTGCTCCATCACGCCACGCTGGCCCTCTATGGCGCGCTGCTCTCGGCAGGGATACAACTCTACGAATACCGCAGAAGCTTTCTCCACGCCAAGGTGGCGGTGATAGACGGCGTCTGGGCCACGGTGGGATCAAGCAACATCGATCCTTTCAGCCTGCTGTTGGCGCGTGAAGCGAACATCGTCGTGAGGAATGCCGCCTTTGCCGCAGGCCTGCTTGCCAGCCTGCGCAAGGCAATGGAAGTGGGCGCCGAGGAAGTCAAACGCGAAGCCTGGGTCAAGAAGCCGCTCTTGGCGCGGGCGGCCAACTGGCTGGCCTACACGATGGTGCGACTGATGATCGGACTCTCGGGTTATGGCACTCACGCCGGAGCAGGGGCGGGCAAAGCGGGCGCCTGGAAAAAATAACGCTGCCGTTCTATTCCGGCGCCGGCAGTTGATGGCGCCGAGGCACCCGCGCCAGATCCCAATGGGTGATCGCCCAGCGCCAGAAGTCGGCCAGGCTGGCCTCGGCCAGTTCCGCAGGCGTTGCCTGACCCAGGAAGTTCAAGGCTGCGAGCAGGGATGGCATCGGTCGCGCACGATCGATAGCCGCGGCGCGCGTCTGCTTGGACAGTTTTTCGCCCGCGGCGTCGATCGCCACCGGCAGATGCGCATAGCCCGGCAGTGGCAGGTCGAGCAATTGCTGCAACAAAATTTGGCGCGGCGTCGAGGCTAGCAGATCGGCGCCGCGCACGACCCTAGTGATGCCTTGTTCGCCATCGTCGACCACGACCGCCAGCTGATAAGCGAAGAGGCCATCGGCGCGCAGCAATACGAAGTCGCCGACTTCCTCCGCCAGCTTCTGGACCAGCGTCCCTTGCACCTCATCCGCGAAAGCGATGCGCGCCTGCCCGACCCGCAGGCGGTCGACACGACGCACCTTGCCGGCCGGCAAACCAAGATTACAGGTGCCTGGGTAGACCGATGCGCCATCGGGCGCCAGCGCGGAATCGGCCATTTCGCGCCGGCTGCAGGCGCAGGCAAAGACCCGGCCGGCATCGCGCAAGCGTTCCAGGGCATCGTTATAGACGGCTCCGCGCCGGCTCTGCCAGATCACCTCGCCATCCCACTCGAAGCCATACGCTGCTAATGTGCGCAGTATGTCGTCGGCGGCGCCGTCCCGACACCGCGGGCGATCGAGATCCTCCATGCGCAGCAGCCACTCGCCGCCGCTGTGTCGCGCATCAAGAAAGCTGCCGACCGCAGCGACCAGGGAGCCGAAGTGTAGCGGGCCGGTCGGCGAAGGCGCGAACCGGCCGCGGATTCGATTCCGGGAAGTGGCCATTGTGGCTGGAACCGGCTTTCAGAGGGTGCGCATCACCCGTGGCTTGCGGCTTAGACGTTGAACCGGAAGACCGGGCGGCAGACCGCACCGCTATTGGAGATTCTGACTTCCGTCTTCATTTCGTACCCGCTTTCATACCCGCTTCTGAGATGGCGGCGGTATGGTCTGGCATCTCGCCGCGTCGAAGTCCAGATTGTAGCTGACCGGGGCCGCCGGAATCCGGTAACCCATCGCCCGGTACCCGAGCTGGCGCCGGTGCCACATACGCAACAGGGCCGGGTGGCCGGCGTCGACGAAGTCGATGATGCGCACGCGGGTCTTGTTCGCATGCTCGCGGTGCAATCGACCAGCGTACTGTTGCAGCGTGCCCTTCCACGAGATCGGCATGGCCAGCACCAGGGTGTCGAGCGGCGGGTGGTCGAAACCTTCGCCGACCAGCTTGCCGGTGGACAGCAGCACGCGGGGCGCGTCGGGTGGCTGGGCATCCAGTTCGCTGACAACTGCCGCTCGCTGCTTCTTCGACATACGGCCGTGCAGCGTGAATAGCGTCTGGACACGGTTCGCCAACGCCGCGCCAATGGCGTCAAGGTGTTCGGTGCGCTCGGTCAGTACCAGCACCTTGTGCCCTTGCTCGAAGGCGATAGCGATCTCGTCCGCTATCGCCGCAGTGCGGCTGGCTTCACTGGCGACATGCCGGAACACGTCCTGGATAGCGGCGTCGGCAGCGAGATCGAGGCGAGTTGCCAAGTAGCGGGGGACCACCTCCAAAGTCTGCGGCGCGCCAACGGGCTTCGCTGCGGTGTGTCGGGTCGGCCCACACTGCATGAAGATGATCGGTTGTCGCCCATCGCGCCGGATTGGCGTCGCGGTGAGCCCAAGTACATACTTGGCCTTGGTGCGCTTCAGAATGGCCTCGAATGAAAATGCAGAGAGGTGATGGCACTCATCGACAATGACGTGCCCGTAGTTCTCCACGAGTTCGCTGGTCTCACCCTGCCGAGAGAGCGACTGCATCACCGCGATGTCGATCTTGCCGGTGGGCTTGGCTTTGCCGCCCCCGATGGTGCCGATCACGCCCTTGCCGACGCCCAGGAAGGTCTGCAGCCGCGCCTGCCACTGCTTGAGCAGTTCGGTGCGATGTACCAGCACCAGTGTGTTCACGCCGCGTCGGGCGATCAGCGCCGCGGCCGTGACGGTCTTGCCGAACGCGGTCGGCGCGCACAGGATTCCCGTGTCGTGGCGAAGCATTGCGGCAACCGCCGCCTCCTGGTCTGATCGAAGCGTTCCGACGAAACACGCGTCCAGCCGTTCGCCGCCAAAGCATTCATCGTGTAGTTCGCAACGAATGCCGTTGTCGCGCAGAAGTTCCCTGGCTGCATCGAGGCAACCGCGCGGCAGGGCGATGTGGTTCTGGAAATTCTCGGCGCAACCGATCACCCGTGGCTCATCCCACACCGGCAGGCGCATCGCCTGCGCCTTGTAGAACTCGGGATTCTGGAAGGCCGCCAACCGGATCAGGCGGTTCGCCAGCGGTTGCGGAAGCTGCGCTTTGTCGAAGTAGAGGAGGTTGGCCATGGTTACGGTCAGCGATGCCGGCATCGGGCCGGGCAGTCGCTGCTTAGCCTGCGCCGTGCGCTTCCACGGTTCCTGCTGATCCTCCTCAGTGATGAAGGTAACATCGAGCGGATGCGAGCCGCCGATGGCGCGCAGGATCGTCGGTTCGATATCGTGCGGCGCCATTAGCTGCACCGACGCCAGGAAGGCCCACTGGTCAGGATGCGGCCGTAGCGCGTCATCCACGAACACGCTACCGCCGTTCTCGCGAGGTGACTTCTGCAGCGGCAGTGCGATCAGGTTGCCGAAGCCCCCTTTGGGCATCGTGTCCTGATTCGGGAACAGCCGATCATAGGACGTGAGCTTCAGTTGTCGGGTGCGGGCGCAGGTGTGGCTAATGACGGCAGTACCGAGCCTTCTCGCATCCCGCGCCGAGACCTTAGCCGAGAAAAACACCCACGCATGAGCGCCGTTGCCGGAACGCGAAATTTCCAGCGTAATCGGAACACCCAGTTCGCGACAGGATAGTGCGAACGCCCGTGCATCACTGCGCCAATCGGCGTCGTCGAAATCGACCGCGAGGAAGTGACAGCTGTCGTCAGCCAATAGCGGATACACGCCGACGGTATGCCGACCCGAGAGATGGTCGTAGATAGTCTGGTCAGTCAGCGGCACGAGTAGCCGGCGGTCGCAATCAGCGCACTTGATGCGCGGCTTCTCGCAAACACCCACACGCCATTCGTTGGCACAGGCCGGCGAATAGCCGGTCTTGCCAGCCTTGCTCGCCCAGCGCACGGGATAGAC
>CAILCO010000080.1 GCA_903832735.1 uncultured Sterolibacterium sp. | reverse complement strand
GTCTCGCGCAACGCCGAGATCCACCAGGCCGGATGCTGATAGCGGGCAATCTCGTCGGCGTCGGCCGCCGCTTCCAGTGCCTCACGTTGGCGCAGATAATTGCGTAGCAGGGCGTTGCAAAGCGCCTTGAAATTGCCCTGCCCGATCGCGGTTGCGGCGGTCACCGCCTGGTCAACGGTGGTATGGCCGTCCTCGGGACGGGCGGCGAGTCGATACAGCGCGGCCAGCAGCAAGGCGCGCAGGCGGGGTTCCTTGAGCGGTTCGCGGAGCAGGCGATTGAGCAGAAAATCTCCCCGCCCGTAGCGCCGTAGCGCGCCATAGGCGAGATCCTGCACCGCTCCGCGGCTTGCCGTGGTCAGTTCGGGATGGTCGCGCCAGCAGGTCGCCAGCGTGACATCGAGATTGCGGCCGGCGAATACGGCGGCTACCGCCTTGGCGGCAAGGTCGAGCGCGTAGGCGAGGGATTCGGGAGAAATGGCTTTGGCTGGCATCGGGTTCGGCGCCATCGTAGCAGATGGTGCCGGAAATTGCGCCGCCGCCCACGGCGCGCGATGATCGCGGCAGCGAGAAAAAATTCAATCCGCCAGAATAAAGCGGTCCCCTGGACACAGCGCGAATCCGCGCAGAAAATCATCCGCGCTCAAACGCCTGCTTCCGGCTCTCTGCAATTCGCTAAGACAGAGCGCCCCTACACCGCAAGCAACCACGATCCCGCGTTCGTCGATCGCGAGCACCCTGCCCGGTTCGCCGCTGCCCGCGATCGCCGTCGCCCGCCAGACCTTGAGCGGCGTGTCCTTGACCGCCGCCGTCGCCACCGGAAATGGATCGAAGGCACGCACCTGGCGCTCCAGTTCCGGCGCCGGCCTGTTCCAGGCCAGCATCGCTTCGGACTTGCCGATCTTGGCAGCGTAGGTCGCACCCTCGCTCGGCTGAGCGACGGACGGCAACTCATGAAACCGCCCCAGCGCTTCAACGACCAACTTGGCGCCTAACCCGGCGAGCTTGTCATGTAGCGTTGCGGCGGTATCAATCGGGGTGATTGCTATCGCCCGCTGCAACAGCATCGCGCCGGTATCGAGGCCTGCATCCATCTGCATGATGGTGACACCGGTCTGCCGGTCGCCGGCCAATATCGCCCGCTGAATCGGAGCCGCGCCACGCCAGCGCGGCAGCAGCGACGCATGAATGTTGATGCAGCCGGATACCGGCAGATCGAGTACCGCCTGCGGCAGAATCAGGCCATAGGCCGCCACCACCATGACCTCGGCTGCGGCCGCGCGTATCGGTTCATGGCTGGCCGAATCCTTCAGCCTTGCCGGCTGATAGACCGGCAGCCCGTGGCTTTCGGCGAACTGTTTGACGGCGCTGGCCTGGAGCTTCATGCCGCGGCCGGCCGGCCGGTCCGGCTGAGTGAGGACCAGGCCGACGTCGTGACCGGCGGCGAGTATGGCGGCGAGCGCTTCGGCGGCGAACGCCGGCGTGCCGGCGAAAATGATCTTCAAGCGGTGACCCGGGCGTGATGCTTGATGAACTTGCTTTTGATCCGCGTCTGCTTCAGGCGCGAAAGATATTCGACGAACACCTTGCCCTGAAGGTGATCCATCTCGTGCTGGATGCATACCGCCAGCATGCCCTCGGCATCGATCTCGAAAGGCTGACCATCAAGGCCCAGAGCGCGCACTCTTACCGTGGCGCTCCGGGTCACATAGTCATAAATTCCCGGCACCGACAGGCAGCCTTCCTCCCCTTCGCACTCGCCATCGCGCGCCAGAATCTCGGGGTTGATGAAGACCTGAAGTTTTGACTTGTCTTCGGAAACATCGATGACGATAACCTGGCGATGCACGTCGACCTGGGTCGCGGCCAGGCCCACTCCGGGAGCATCGTACATCGTCTCGGCCATGTCGGCGGCAAGCTGCCGGATTGCGCCATCGACGCAATCGACCGGCGCCGCTTTCTTGTGCAGGCGCGCATCCGGGTAGATCAGGATCGGCAATAGGGCCATAGCAGGGAGTTGCTCGATTGGGTAATTACATGCAGAATCGAACGCCATTCTGTTGCGCATGAACGGCGAGGTCACAATGTTTCGTATTATATCCACGCTGCTCCTGATAATTTCAAGCCTGATGGCGTCAAGCTCGCCATCATGGGCCGAGCGGGCACAGGCCCTGGAACTGGCCGATGGCGCACCAACGCGCCACGTCGTGGTTCCCGGAGACACGCTCTGGGACATCTCCGCAAAATTTCTCAAGGAGCCTTACCGCTGGCCGGAGATCTGGCGACTCAATCAGGAAGACATCAAGAACCCCCACTGGATCTATCCCGGTCAGGTGGTGACTCTCGACACCAGCGGCGGACGGCCGCAACTCAGGATCGTCGAGACAGAGGCGTTCAAACTGCAGCCGCGCATCTACGCCACGGACAACAGGGTCGCGATCCCCAGCATCCCGCAGCAGGTGATCGAGCCTTTCCTTGCGCAGCCGCTGGTGATCGACGCACGCGCCCTGGACCATTCCCCGCGCATCGTCGCCACCCAGGAGGATCGTGTCAACCTGAGCGTCGGCGACCAGGCCTACGTCACAGGCGTGAACGAAAAGACCAAATCCTGGCAGATCTACCGCCCCGGCAAGGCGCTCATCGATCCCGAAACCCATGAGGCGCTTGGAATCGAAGCGATATCGCTGGGCAGCGCACGGCTCATTGCCGAGGGCGAACCGGCGACCTTTGAGATCGTCACTTCGAGCCAGGAAATCGGCCGTGGCGACCGCCTGCTGCCGGCAATGCAGCCCAGCCTCATCAACTATGCGCCACACGCGCCGGAGCGAGCGGTGGCCGGACGCATCCTGGGCGTCGTCGGCGGCATCGGCGAAGCCGGCCGGAATGCGATCGTCACGCTATCGCGCGGTCAGAGAGACGGGCTCGAGGTCGGTCATGTCCTGGCGATTTATCGCAAGGGCCGCGAAGTGGTCGATCGTTTCGAGGGCAAACAATCAACCTATAAACTACCAGACGAGCGCTCCGGCTTGCTCTTCGTGTTCCGCGTCTTCGACCGTGTCTCTTACGCGCTGGTGATGAACGTCACGCGCCCGGCAGTACCCGGCGATCTGGTTCGAACCCCCTAGCTTCGTGGCTGCCGACGACAGCCTTGCTGCCTGGCTCCGCCTGACGCTGATCCCGGGTGTCGGGGGAGAAACCCAACGCAGCCTGCTCAAGGCTTTCGGCATGCCCGGGATGATCTTCAAAGCCGGCCTGGACGCCCTCTGCGAGGTAATCAACCCGGTACTGGCGGAGCGTCTGCTGACCCTTGACGTCGCCGCGGAAATTGCGCTGGCGCTGGACTGGGCGGAAGCGGACGGCAACAGCATCCTCACCCTGGCCGACGCCGATTACCCGCAGGCGCTGCTGGAAAGCGCCGACCCGCCGTCGCTGATCTATCTCAAGGGCCGCGCCGAACGCCTCAACCGGCAAGGCCTGGCTATCGTCGGCAGCCGCACCCCTACGCCCCAGGGGGAGGCCGACGCTTTCGCCTTCGCCCAAACGTTGGCTGCGGCGGGCCTGTCCATCGTCAGCGGACTGGCCTTAGGGATTGATGCCGCCGCGCATCGTGGCGCACTGAAAGCCGACGGCGTAACCATCGCGGTAATCGGGACCGGCGCCGACCGCATCTACCCCGCCAGGAATCGGGAACTGGCTCATGCCATCAGCGCGCAAGGCGCTATCGTAAGCGAGTTTTCGCTCGGCACGCCGCCCCTGCCTGGCAACTTCCCACGCCGCAACCGCCTGATCGCCGGTTTGAGCCAGGGCTGCCTGGTGGTCGAAGCTGCGGCGCGGAGCGGCTCGCTGATCACCGCGCGCCTGGCTGCGGAAGCCGGGCGGGAGGTGTTCGCTATCCCTGGCTCGATACACTCGCCGCTGGCCAAAGGCTGCCACCAACTTATCAGGCAAGGCGCCAAACTCGTCGAATCGGCGCAGGATATCCTTGAAGAGCTGCGCTTATTTACCTCGACCCCGGCTCCGGCCATAGAGCCCGGCCCGACGATCAGCGCCGTGCCGGAAAGCGCAGCATTGCTCGAGGCATTAGGCCACGATCCCTGCGCCATCGACACCCTCGCCGCGCGTGCCGGCTTGACGCCCGAAGCGCTTCTTGCCATGCTGTTGCAACTGGAGCTCGAAGGCCATGTCGCCAGTTTGCCCGGCGGCCGCTATCAACGCATCACAACATAAGCCTCTGACACCAGAACCATGTTCGACATCCTCGTCTATCTTTTTGAAACCTATTACCAGCCGGGCGCCTGCCCGACGCCTTCCGTGCTGGCGCGCAAGCTTTCCGCAGCTGGCTTCGAGCAGGAGGACATCTCCGCCGCACTGGAATGGCTGTCCGGCCTGGAGCATCTCGCCGAAGAGGAGGGCCGCTCCGCCGGCCCCCGCTCGCTACGGCTCTACTGCGCGGCGGAACTAGCCAAGTTGCCGGTACAATGCCGCGGCTTCCTGAGTTTCCTCGAGAACGCTGGCGCCATCGATGCGATTCTGCGCGAAATGATCATCGAGCGCGCCATGGTCCTGCGGGAGCCGACCGTGTCGCTCGGCAAACTGAAGATCATCGTGCTGATGGTGATGTGGCGGCGGCACCACGCGGTGGACACCCTGCTGCTCGAGGAGCTGCTTTCCGAAGAAGACGACCCGCCTTACATGCACTGAGCCGTGTGCCGAGTGCCAAGCCTGCCTTGCCAGTTTCCCCGCCGCGCGCTTATCATGCGGCGCTTCCCGCGCTCTCCGGCATCTTGACGGCATCTTGAAATGAGCAAACAACTGATCATCGCAGAAAAACCCTCCGTGGCCGCCGACATCGCCCGCGTCCTGGGCGGCTTCACCAAGGAGAAGGACTACTTCGAGAGTGACGAGTACGTGCTCTCCTCGGCCATCGGCCACCTGCTGGAACTGGCAGTGCCGGACGAGTACGAGGTGAAGCGCGGCAAGTGGTCCTTCGCCCATCTGCCGGTGATCCCGCCGCACTTCACCTTGAATCCGATCGAGAGAACCGAGGATCGCCTCAAGCTGCTGACGAGGCTGATGAAGCGCAAGGACGTCGGCGCCATCATCAACGCCTGCGACGCCGGGCGCGAAGGCGAGTTGATTTTCCGCTACCTGCAGCAGCATGCCAAGACCGAGAAACCGGTCCGCCGCCTGTGGCTGCAATCGATGACCCAGGGCGCGATCAAGGAAGGTTTCGCCCACCTGCGCAGCGACGCGGAAATGAAGCCGCTGGCCGATGCCGCGCGCTGCCGTTCCGAGGCCGACTGGCTGATCGGCATCAACGGCACACGCGCCATGACCGCCTTCAACTCGAAGAGCGGCGGCTTTCACAAGACCCCGGTCGGTCGCGTGCAGACGCCGACTTTGGCCATACTGGTCGAGCGCGAAGAGCGTATCCGCAAGTTCGTCTCGCGCGACTACTGGGAAGTCGAGGCCGAGTTCGGCGCCGTCGCAGGCACTTACCGCGGCCGCTGGTTCGACGAGAAATGGAAGCGCGACGAACTCGATGAGCATGCCCGGGCGGAACGCTTCTGGGATCTTGGCCGCGCCGAATCGATCAGGAATAAATGCCTGGGCAAACCGGGCATCGTGACCGAGGAGAGCAAGCCGACGACGCAGGCTTCGCCCCTGCTCTTCGACCTGACTTCGCTGCAGCGCGAGGCCAACGGCCGCTTCGGTTTCTCGGCCAAGTCCACACTGGGACTGGCGCAAGCGCTCTACGAGAAGCACAAGGTGCTGACCTACCCGCGTACCGATGCCCGCTGCCTGCCGGAAGACTACATCGCCACGGTCAAGGAGACTCTGCAGGCCTTTTCGGAAACGCCCTACGCGCAGCTTGCCGGGCAGATTCTGAAGAACGGCTGGGTGCATCCGAACAAGCGCATATTCAACAACGCCAAGATTTCCGACCACTTCGCCATCATCCCCACGGCGCAGCCGCCGAAAAATCTTTCCGAGGCCGAGCAGAAGCTCTATGACCTCGTCGCCAAGCGCTTTCTCGCGATCTTCTACCCGGCCGCCGAATACAACGTGACGACGCGCATCACCCGCGTCGAGGACGAACCGTTCAAGACTGAAGGCAAAGTATTGATAGCCGCAGGCTGGCTCGCCGTCTATGGCAAGGAAGTACAGGCCGACGACGAGACGCCGCAACTGGTCGCGGTGGAGAAAAACGAGCGGGTCTGGGCCAACGACGTCCTGGTCAAAGCCAACCAGACCAAGCCGCCGCCGCGCTTCAACGAAGCGACCCTGCTCTCGGCGATGGAAGGTGCCGGCAAGCTGGTCGAGGACGAGGAGTTGCGCGAAGCTATGGCCGCACGCGGTCTGGGCACGCCGGCCACCCGCGCCGCCACCATCGAGGGATTGATCAACGAGGAGTATGTGCATCGTAACGGCCGCGAACTGCAGCCGACGGCGAAAGCCTTCTCGCTGCTGTTCGCACTCTCCAAGCTCGGCGTCGACGAACTGCACTCGCCTGAACTCACCGGCCACTGGGAATACCAGTTGCGCCAGATGGAGACCGGCGAACTGGCGCGCAACGACTTCATGGACCACATCGCCGAGCAGGCGCGCGTCATGGTCGAACGCATCAAGACCGGCGAGATCCCCGACGAAGCTTTCAGCACCCTGAAAAGGCCCTGCCCTGCGTGCGGCGGGGTGATTCAGGAGAACTACAAGAAGTTCCAGTGCAAGCAGTGCGACTTCGCTCTGTGGAAGGTCGTCGCCAGTCGCCAGTATGAGCCCGAGGAAGTCGAGGAGTTGCTGGAGAAGCGCGTCATCGGCCCCTTACAGGGATTTCGCAGCAAGATGGGACGGCCCTTCGCCGCTATGATCAAGTTGAATGCCGAGAACCTGCCCGAATTCGATTTCGGCAATGGCGAGGCCGAGGGCGAAGGCGAGGAAGTCGACTTTGGCGAGCAGGAGACCCTGGGCGCCTGCCCCAAATGCGCTGCCCGGGTCTTCGAGCACGGCATGGCCTACGTCTGCGAAAAAGCCGTCGGCCTGGCCAAAACTTGCGACTTCCGCTCCGGCAAGATCATCCTGCAGCAGCCGGTGGAGCGCGCCCAGATGCAGAAACTGCTCGCCGGCGGCAGGACCGATCTGTTGAAGGGCTTCGTCTCGTCTCGAACCAAGCGCAAATTCTCCGCCTATCTGGTGCGCGGCGCCGACGGCAAGGTCGGCTTCGAGTTCGAACCCCGGGCGCCCAAGGCCGCTCCCAAGGAAGATGCCAAGAAGGTCGCAGCACCGACCAAGAAGGCCGCAGCGCCAGCTAAGAAGGCCGCTGCGCCGGCCAAACCGGCGGCAAAAAAACGCGCTGCCAAGTGAGGCGGTCACACCAGTCCATCGCGTTGACTATTTGACCGCCTTCGTTCCCGGCAAGCGGCAATCGAGCACGGCCTGACGCACCACATCGACGGCACGGTGGCGCGGAAAACTGCTGCGCCAGACCAGGCCGACGCGACGCGACGGCTGGGGCTGGGCGAAAGGCCGCACGCGCAACCAGGGATCGTTCTTGGGGATCAGGTCGACGCTCGAGGCCGGCATCACGGTGATGCCGGCGCCGGACGCGACCATGTGGCGGATGGTCTCGAGCGAACTGCCTTCGAGGACCTGCTGCGCGCCGGCAGCGTCCGCCCGGGCGCAAAGATCGAGGACCTGATCGCGGAAACAGTTGCCCTCGCCGAGCAGAAGCAGCGGCTCGTCAAGCAGCCAGGTAGTTTCGATCGCCCTCTTCTTCGCCCAGGGATGTTGCGCGGGCACCAGCGCACGGAAAGCCTCGTCATAAACCGCCTGGGCCACCAGGCCTGGTTCGGCCAGCGGCAATGCGATGACGATCAGATCCAGTTCGCCGGCCTTGGTTGCCTCGACCAACTGCTCGGTGTAGCCCTCGCGGATGAACAGCGGCATCTGCGGAGCGCGCTGGCGCAAGAGGGGCACCAGCCCCGGCAGTAGATAGGGGGCAATGGTATAGATCACGCCGAGGCGCAACGGGCCGAGCAGCGGGTCCCGGCCTTGAGCGGCAATCTCGGCCACGCGCGCCGCCTCCGCCAGCGTCCGCGCAGCCTGGGCAACGACCTCCCTGCCGACCGGTGTAACGCGGACTTCGTTGGCGGCGCGCTCGAACAGGCTGACGCCGAGCTCATCCTCCAACTTCTTCACCGCCACCGACAGCGTCGGCTGGGTCACGAAACACTTCAGCGCGGCCCGGCCGAAATGGCGCTCGCGGGCAAGGGCCACGATGTAGCGCAAATCGGTGAGGGTCATCGTCGTGTTCCGCCGCTCAGACGATCTTGCAATTGATCAGGGCGTCCTCGTCGAACCCGTAGATGGCACAGAGGCGGTGATAGCCATCCGCAACCACCACCCGGCCGCCGTCGCGCAGCAGAAGGATGGGCGACAGCTTCTTGCCCGCCAGGATCTTGTTCCGGTCCTTCTCGACATGCGAATTGCTCACGCCCAGCAACGACAGTCCGGAGGCTCTGAAGATGTCCTTGGCCTTGAACTCTACGATCGCGGCGCTTCTGAAACCGGCCATGATTTCGGCGACTCTGACGTCACTGTAGAGAATGCTCAGATACGATGCGGCGGAAGGGTAATCGTGCTCGGCCACATCGGCAAGCCATTTGATTCCGGTCAACTTCTTTTCGGTCATGCTCTTTGCCCACCTCAGGTTTGTCTCCGGTTCCAGCCTGATAGACCGGGGTTTCTTCACCTCTCTTGACCCAGATCAACAAGGCTTGGTTCCGAATTGTTGGAAGCCAAATTATAATTCGGGGCACAGACATGAACTAAGAATTATTGCCGCTGGTATCCAAGGAGAGGTCATGAGCACATTGCAAACGACGAGTTGCGCCGATCAATCGGCTGTCATGGCGAAGGTACGCCAGGTGGAGGAACTCGACAACGTGGTGATCCGTTTCGTCGGCGATTCCGGCGATGGTATGCAACTCACCGGCAACGAATTTTCCAAGGCAGTGGGCGAGGCGGGCCACGATTTCTCCACGCACCCGGATTACCCTTCTGAAATACGGGCACCCACGGGTACCTTGTTCGGCGTCTCGGGTTACCAGATCCAGTACTCCTCGCGTCCGGTATTCACCTCGGGCGACGCGCCCGATGTTCTGGTGATCATGAATCCGGCGGCATTGAAGACCAACCTCCCCGACCTCAAAAAGGGCGGCATCATCATCGCCAACACCGGCGCCTTCAGCGAAGGCAATCTGGCCAAGGCCGAATACAAAAGCAATCCGCTCGAGGACGGCAGCCTTGCAGGCTACCAGTTGTTCAAGATCGACATTGCCGAATTCACCGCCAACGCATTGAATAATTCCGGCCTGTCGAAGAAAGACATCGCCCGCTGCAAGAACTACTTTGCCCTGGGCGTCATGCTTTGCCTCTACAGCCGGCCCTTCGACAAGGAAATCGAAGACATCCGCAAGAAGTTCGCCAAGAAGCCCGAGTTCGCCAACGCCAACGTTACGGCATTGACCGCCGGCTACGCTTACGCCGAGGCGACCGAGTTGTTCGCAACCACCTATCAGATGCGCGCTTCCGCAGCCTCTCCCGGCAAGTATCGCAGCATCACCGGCAACAGTGCCGCGGCGCTGGGCTTCGTCGCCGCCTCGGAACTCTCTGGCGTGCCGCTGTTCATCGGTTCCTACCCGATCACGCCGGCCACCGACATCCTGCACGATCTGTCGTCGCTCAAGAATTACAATGTCACGACCTACCAGGCCGAGGACGAAATCGCCGGCATGTGTTCGACCATCGGCGCCGCCTATGGCGGCTCGCTCGGCCTGACGACGACCTCCGGCCCGGGCATGGCCTTGAAGACCGAGGCGCTGGGTCTGGCGGTGATGCTCGAACTGCCGCTAGTCGTTGTGAACGTTCAGCGCGGCGGACCCTCGACGGGCCTGCCGACCAAGAGCGAGCAGTCCGACCTGCTGCAGGCGGTGTATGGCCGCAATGGCGAGTGCCCGGTGCCGGTGATCGCCAGTTACTCGCCTTCCGACTGCTTCGATTGCGCCATCGAAGCCTTCCGCATCGCCGTGAAATACATGACCCCGGTGATCCTGCTCACCGACGGCGGCATCGGTAATGCCGCCGAGCCCTGGCTGATTCCGGACGTGGCAAGCCTGCCCAAGATCGAGGTGAAGTTTCGCACCGCAGCCGAGGGCTTCCAGCCCTATGCCCGCGACGAAAACCTGGCGCGGGCCTGGGTCAAACCGGGAACGCCGGGCATGGAACACCGCATCGGCGGGCTGGAAAAGGATTTCCTCACCGGCAATATCTCGCACAATCCGCTCAACCATCAACGCATGTGCGACGTGCGGGCAGCCAAGGTCGCGGGCATCGCCAAAGATCTTCCGCCTACCAAGGTCCACGGCCCGGAGAGCGGCGATCTGTTGATCATCGGCTGGGGCAGCACCTACGGCTCGATCTTCCAGGCACGCGAGAAGGCAGCGGCTGCAGGCAAGTCTGTGGCTCAGGTGCATCTGCGCAACATCAACCCCCTGCCCGCCGATCTCGGCGAGATCCTGAAACGCTACAAGAAGGTTCTGGTGCCGGAACTGAACCTAGGGCAACTCTCCAAGCTGCTACGCGATCAATATCTGGTTCCGTTGGTGCAACTGAACAAGGTGCAGGGGAAACCTTTCATGGTTGCCGATATCTACGACCGCATTCTCGAACTGTGCTGAGGAGAACAACATGAACAGCCCTAACGACATCCACCCCCTGACCAAGAAGGACTTCGAATCCGATCAGGACGTGCGCTGGTGCCCGGGTTGCGGAGACTACTCCGTACTGGCGCAGGTGCAGAAGATTTTGCCGACCCTGGGCATCGCGCGCGAGAACTTCGCCTTCATTTCCGGCATCGGCTGCTCCAGCCGGTTTCCCTATTACATGGAAACCTACGGCATGCACAGCATCCACGGCCGTGCGCCGGCGATTGCCACCGGTCTAAAGCTGTCCCGGCCGGAACTGTCGGTCTGGGTGGTGACCGGCGACGGCGATGCGCTGGCCATCGGCGGCAATCATTTCATCCACGCCATGCGCCGCAACATCGGCCTGAAGATAATCCTGCTCAACAACCGCATCTACGGCCTGACCAAGGGCCAGTATTCACCGACGTCGGAAATGGGCAAGCGCACCAAAAGCACGCCGATGGGCAGCATCGACCGGCCGTTCAGCCCGGTGGCATTGGCGCTCGGCGCCGGAGCCACCTTCGTCGCTCGATCTGTGGATAGCGATGTCAAGCACGTGGCCTCGATGCTGGAGCGCGCCGCGGCGCACAAGGGCACGGCCTTCGTCGAGATCCTGCAGAACTGCGTCGTATTCAACGACGATGCCTACGGCGCCCTGTCGAACAAGGCGACCCGCGCCGATGCCGGCGTCTTTCTCGAGCATGGCAAGCCACTGGTGTTCGGCAAGGACAGGAACAAGGGCATCAAGCTTTCCGGCTGGTCACCCGAACTGGTGACCCTGGGCGAGAATGCCGTGAGCGAGGCGGATCTGGTGGTCCATGACGAGAAAGCGGCCAATGGCGGTCTGGCCTTTTTCCTGTCGCAACTGGAAAATCCCCAGTTCCCGGTTCCACTCGGCGTGTTCCGCGACCTTGAAGAACCCGCCTACGAGGAACTGAACAAGGCGATGGCTGAAGGCGCACGTGCCACCAAGGGTCCCGGCGATCTCGGCCGGCTGCTCAATGGCGGCGAAACCTGGACAATCAAGTAACTTACCCTGAGGATGATGAAATGGCTCTGCTGATCAACGAAGATTGCATCAATTGCGCGGTGTGCGAGCCGGAGTGCCCGAACAACGCCATCTCGGCAGGCGATGACCTGTTCGTCATCGACCCGGACAAGTGTACCGAGTGCGTCGGTCACTTCGAGGAGTCGCAGTGCATCGAGGTCTGCCCGGTCGACTGCATCGTGATCGACCCGAATCATACGGAAACGAAAGATCAGTTGCAGGAAAAATTCACCCGCCTCACTGCCTAGTCAAAGCCAGGCACCCCGTGGGAGAAGCACCCACGGGGATTCTACGGTCGCACCCCAGGAGTACTTCCTACGGGCGCAGGTCGATCACCCGTTTGGCCTTGCCCACCGAGCGTTCAAGGGTCCCCGTCGGCACGACGCGAACTTCGCTCGAAACGCCGATGTAAGACTTGACGTGGTGCTGCAGGTCGGCAGCCGCCTTTTTGCGGGCGGCTTCATCATCCGTACCCGGCTTCATTTCCACAAGAATCTCCAACTTGTCGAGGTGCGTGACGCGCGAGACTTCGAGCAGGTATTGCGCAGTCAGATCCTTGTTGCGCAGGATGAGTTCCTCGATCTGCGAGGGGAAGACATTCACGCCGCGGATGATCAACATGTCGTCGGAACGACCGGTGATCTTGTCCATGCGCCGCATTGGCCGTGCCGTGCCGGGCAGCAGGCGGGTCAGATCGCGGGTCCGATAGCGAACGACCGGCAGCGCCTCCTTGGTCAGCGAGGTGAATACCAGTTCGCCGAAATCGCCGTCGGGCAGGACCTCCCCGGTCGCCGGGTCGATGATCTCGGGATAGAAATGGTCCTCGAAGATATGCGGTCCGTCCTTGCTTTCGATGCACTCGAAAGCCACGCCGGGTCCGATCACCTCCGACAGCCCGTAGGTATCGATCGCGTCTATGCCGAACAACGCCTCGATTTCGCGGCGCATTTCATTGGTCCACGGCTCGGCGCCGAACAGCCCGAGACGCAGGCCGGAGACCGATGGGTCGATGCCCTGGCGAATAAACTCTTCGGCGAGCGTGAGCATGTAGGATGGCGTCGCGCAAATAATGTCCGGCTTGAAGTCCATGATCAACTGCACCTGCTTTTCCGATTGGCCGCCGGACATCGGAATCACCGTGGCCCCGAGTCGCTCCGCGCCATAGTGATAGCCCAGGCCACCGGTGAACAAGCCGTAGCCGTAGGCGTTATGCACCAGGTCGCTGGCGCGGCCGCCGGCGCCGTGGATGCCGCGCGCCATCACATTCGCCCACATGTCGATATCGTTCCGGGTGTAACCGACCACCGTCGGCTTGCCCGTCGTGCCCGAGGAAGCGTGGATGCGAACGACCTGGTTCATGGGCACGGCGAACATCCCGAAGGGATAGGTATCGCGCAAGTCCTGCTTGGTGGTGAAAGGAAAGCGCGCCAGATCCTGAAGATCCTTGAGATCGTCGGGATGCACGCCGACGGCCTGGCATTTCCTGCGGAAGTGCTCGACCTGTCCGTAAGCATGGGCCAGGGACCACTTCATACGCGTGAGTTGCAGGGCATGAATCTCATCGCGGCTGGCGCCTTCGATGGGGTCATACCAGGATGCGGCAGCGTGGCCCATAGGCTCTCCTCCAGGAAGCGCCATCCTAGGTGCTGCTTCCCCGTTCCGGCTTGATCTGGGTCAACCCGGGTGGTTGCGCTAGTTGTTTAAATGATACAAGATACGTTCACATATACTATGATAATGAATCATCTTTGAGCACTCCGAAAAAGCCAGTAATCACCATAACTTTCAATTAACTGTGTTGCGCCAAAGGAAACCGGCGAAACTCAAGGAGGCGGGAATGAAGAGCATATCAGTCGGGATCACGAGCACACGGCGTATCACGATCGACAAGCCCAGAACAGTCGATTTTCTCGGTGAGGCGCTGCGCGTCTACGCCACACCCGAACTGGTGCGCGACATCGAGGTAAGCTGCCGCGAATTCCTGCTCGGATACGCCGAAGCCGGCGAGGATTCGGTCGGCATCGGCATCAACATCAGTCACAGCGGCGCGACCCTGGTCGGCATGCATGTCGACATCGCGATCACCGTGACCGCGGTCGAAGGGCGCAAGGTGACATTCTCCGTCGTCGCCCGCGACGACGCCGAGGAAATCAGTCGCGGCGATCACGGCCGCTTCGTCGTCGAAGTGGAGAAACTGCGCGGCCGCGTTGCCGCCAAGGCCGCCAAGATCCAGCAGCCTTGAGCGCCGACATGGCTGCCGAGGTGCGCAAAGTTCCGCAGTATTGCTACCAGTGCGTAGCGGGACCGGATTTATTGACCGTCAAGGTCGAGGATGGGGTCGCCACCGAAGTGGAACCCAACTTCGCCGCAGCGAATGTTCATCCCGGAGCCGGAAAATGCTGTGTCAAGGCTTATGGCCTGATTCAGAAGACCTACAGTCCGAACCGGCTGGCGTCGCCGATGAAGCGCAGCAATCCGAACAAAGGTAGGAACGAGGACCCGGGCTTCGTGGCGATCTCCTGGGACGAAGCCTTCGAGATCATCGGCGCGAAGATGAAGGAGATCCGCGCCAAGGGTCTGAAGAACGAGGAGGGTTATCCGCGTGCCGCGGCAAGCTTCGGCGGTGGCGGCATCCCCACCTATTACATGGGCACCTTCCCGGCCTTCCTATCCGCCTGGGGACCCGTGGATTTCAGCTTCGGTAGCGGCCAGGGCGTCAGCTGCACGCATTCCGAGCACCTCTACGGCGAGCTCTGGCATCGCGCCTTCACCGTCTGCCCGGACACGCCCAGTTGCAATTATGTGCTTTCCTTCGGCGCCAACGTCGAAGCCTCCGGCGGCGTGGTCGGCGCATGGCGCCACGGGGTCGCACGCGAGCGCGGCATGAAACGGGTCCAGTTCGAACCGCATCTGTCGATCACCGGCGCCGCCTCGGCCGAGTGGGTGCCGATCAAACCCAAAACCGACGCCGCCTTCCTGTTCAGCCTGATCCACGTCCTGCTCCATGAAATGCCGAGGGAAGCGCTCGATCTTCATTTTCTCAAGCAACATACCGGATCTCCTTACCTGATCGGACCGAACGGCTTCTATCTGCGCGACCCGGAAACCAGGAAGCCACTGCTCTGGGATCTGACCCGTCGCGCCGCCGTCGCCTTCGACACGCCCGATAGCGATCCGGCGCTCGAAGGCAGCTTTACCGTCGACGCCCTGGAGATCGGCGCCGATGGCCAGGAATGGCGACATCGCGGTCTGATCTGCGAAACCGGTTTCGGCAAACTGATCACCCGCATCAAGGCCTATACACCCGACTGGGCCGAGAAGACCTGCGACATCAAGAGCGGCACGGTGCGCCGGATCGCGGCCGAATACGTCGCGCACGCCCAGGTCGGTGCGACGGTCGAGATCGATGGCGAGACGCTGCCCTACCGGCCGGTGTCGATCCAGTTCGGCAGGACCGTCAATAACGGCTGGGGCGCCTACGAATGCTGCTGGGCGCGGACCCTGCTGGCTTGCCTGATCGGCGGCCTGGAAGTCCCCGGCGGTACCCTGGGCACGACGGTACGCTTGAACCGGCCGGCAACGACCCGCCAGGCCAGCGTCAAGATCAACGAAGACGGCTTCATGTATTACCCGATGAACCCGACCGACAAGGCGCACTGGAAGGCCAGCCCGGCGGTGCGCAATGCCCACGCCACGATGGTGCCACTGTCGGCGAATTCGCCCTGGAGCACGGCGCTCGGCCCCACCCATTTTTCCTGGATGTTCCAGAAGGAATCGCCGGAGAACTGGCCCCGGGTCACCCCGCCCGATATCTGGTTCTGCTATCGCACCAATCCCTCGATCTCCTTCTGGGACACCAAGGAAATCGTCAAGCGCATCGCCGAATTCCCCTTCATCGTGGCATTCGCCTACAGCTATGATGAAACCAACCATATGGCGGATATTCTGCTGCCCGAGTGCACCGATTTCGAGAGCACCCAGCTGATCCGCATCGGGGGCAGCAAGTTCATCGAGCAGTTCTGGGACCACGAAGGTTTCGCCTTGCGCCAACCCGCGGTGAAGCCCCAGGGCGACACCCGCGACTTCACCGAGATCGCCACCGAACTGGCCGTGCGCGCAGGCCTCCTGGAAAAATACAACGAGGCCATCAATCGCGGCGCGGCCGGCGTTTCACTCAACAACGGCAAGTACGATTTCGCCCTCGATACCAAACAGCGGCACGCCGTCGATACCATCTGGGACCGCGCCTGTCGCGCCGCGAGCGCCGAGCTCTCGGAAGGCAGGGAGGACGACGGCCTGGCCTGGTACAAAGAGCACGGCCTGCGCACCCGGCCGATTTCGCGCCTGTCCTGGTATCTCTTTCCCGAACTGAAGAAACAGGGCATCCGTTTCGAGATGCCGTTTCAGGAGCGCCTCTATCGTGTCGGACTGGAACTCGGCAACCGATTGCACGAACAGGGAATCAAGTGGTGGGACGTGCAGCTTGAGGAATATGGCGGGCTGCCGACGGTGATGGATTTCCCCGGCATCTGGGAAAAGGAGACCATCAAACAGGCCGGCGCCGGCGCCCTGAAGGATTACCCGTTCTGGCTGATCACCTCGCGCAGCATGCAGTACGCCTGGGGCAGCAATGTCGGCATCCAGTTGATGGACGAAGTCGCCGACAACCTGCGCGGGCACAAGGGCGTCGTGATCAACAGCCAAAAGGCGCGGGAGTTGGGAATAGAGGCCGGCGACCTGCTCGAGATACATTCCTACGTCGGCACGACCCAGGGTCCGGCGGTGCTGTCCCAGGGCATCCGCAGCGACACCCTGCTGATGATGGGCCAGTTTGACCATTGGGCCACACCGTACGCCAAGGACATGAAGGCGCCGAGCATGAACAGCCTGATCCCGATGTCGATGGCGCTCACCGATTCCACTGGTTCCGCGGCAGATCTGGTGCGCGCAGGAATACGCAGGGTGAGAGCATGACCCCCGCGCTCACTGAGTTCGCTGCCCCCCGAGGGGGCGCAGGCGTGCCTTGGGGCGGCCCGGCAGGAGGCCTGGAATGACACGCTATATCATGACCGCCGACCTGCGCCGCTGTATCGGCTGCCAGACCTGCACCGCCGCCTGCCGCCAGACCAACGCCACGCCGCCCGGCGTGCAATGGCGACAGGTGCTGGACATCGAGAGCGGCGAATTCCCGGACGTGCATCGCAGCTTCGTCCCCGTGGGCTGCCAACATTGCGGCGATCCGCCGTGCCTGCATGTCTGCCCGACCACCGCGACCTATCAGCGCGACGATGGTCTGGTCGAAGTAGACTACGACAAATGCATCGGCTGCGGCTACTGCGCCGTGGCCTGTCCCTATCAGGCGCGCCATATCACGCACCGCGTCGCCTTTGCCTACGGCGGAGAACCGATGGCGTCTGAATCGGCGCGCTTCGATGCCCGACGCATGTCGGTCGCGACAAAGTGTACTTTCTGCATGGACCGCATCGATGCCGCCCGCGAGAATGGCCAGACGCCCGGCGTCGATCCCGAGGTAACGCCGGCTTGCGTCAATTCCTGCATCGCCGGCGTGCTCAGTTTCGGAGACCGGGAAGATCCGAACAGCAATGTCTCGCAACTGCTCAGCGCAACGCAGCACTTCCGCATGCATGAGGAACTGGGCACGGATCCCGGCTTCTACTATATCTGGGACAAAAAATGAGAATCATGCCCTGGCACCAGAGCAACTGGGACGCGCGTGCCGCCGGGAATTTCATCGGCGGCGGCAGCGGTACCGGCCTGCTCATCTTCGCCGCCCTGGTCGCGCTGCTCAATGGCTCACCAGCGGACTATCGCTGGCAGGCAGTTGTCGCGCTGATCTTCATCGCGGCCGGCCTGCTCTGCGTCCTGGCCGAGATCGGCCGGCCGTTTCGGGCGCTCAATGTCTTTCTCCATCCGCAGACTTCCTGGATGACCCGCGAGGCGATGGTCGCACCCTTGCTCTTTGGCAGCGGTGCGATCGCGGCATGGCAGAACGGCGGGACATTTTCCGCCATCGCCGCCCTGTTTGCCCTCGGCTACCTCTACTGCCAGGCGCGCATGCTCGCGGCGGCGAAGGGCATCCCGGCCTGGCGCGAGCCTAAGCTCATTCCGCTCTTGATCAGCACCGGCCTGGTCGAGGGCGCAGGACTGGCGACGCTTCTCGCCGCGCTGTCCTCCGGAGTTGCACCGCGATGGCTCGCCGGTGCTCTGCTGGCAGCGCTGATTCTGCGCCGCCTGAGCTGGAAAATGTACCACGCGGCCCTGGAGCAGCAGGGTGCGCCGAAACAGACGCTGGAGGTGCTGGCGCGCTTCGGTGTCCGCTTCTCGACTTATGGCCAGAGCATTCCGGAAATGCTCATCGTCGCCGCGCTGTTCATCGGCAGCGAACTCGTCTGGCTGCTGCCGCTGGCCGGCGCGGCCGCCGCTTTCTCGGGTTGGGCATTGAAGTTCACCATCGTCGCGCGGGCGGCATACAATCAAGGCTACGCCCTGCCGGTGTTGCCGATACGCGGACAGGGGCAGCCGATTCCTGGGGTCAAGCCCGGTTGGAGCAAGTGAGTACCTGTCGCCCGACCCCCTTCCCGAGGAAGGGGGTGACGATGGTTCAGCCGCTGACGCGGCTTCCATATGCTTACACGCCACCTCCTCGGGGCGGCCCTTCGGAGGCGGCATCGCCATGATAGAACTTCGCATACACGGCCGCGGCGGACAGGGTGCGGTGCTCGCCGGCAACATCCTGGCCAGCGCCCTGGCCCACGAGGGCAAGCATGTCGTCGCCATCCCCTCCTTCGGCTTCGAGCGGCGAGGCGCACCGGTGGCCAGCTTTCTGCGCTTCGACGAAAAGGAAATCCGCCAGTTCACCAACATCTACGCGCCCGACTGCCTGCTCTGCATCGACCCGACCGTGGGCCGCGCGGTGAATATTTTCGACGGCATCAAGGACGACGCGATCTGGGTGCAGACGACGGCAAAGTCGCTGCCGGAATTGCAGTTTTCCGAAAAGATCGCCACGGTTGGCCTGTGCGACGCCGTCGCCATCGCCCGCGACATCTACGGCCGCTCGATCACCAACACCATCATGCTCGGCGCGCTGGCCAGAACCACCGGCTACGTCTCGCTGGCAGCCCTACGCGCGGCAATCGAAGAGTCGGCCTTTCGCGACGCCGGCCTGAAGCAGAATCTGGATGCGCTGGAGCGCGGCTACCAGGAAACGGTGGTACATAACATCGAACGCCGAGCCGCCGCATGAAGATCCAGGCCAAACCCCTCTTCGACGCCAGCACCATCCCCGGCGACCTGTCGCCCATCGCCACGCATCTCAATCCCATGCTCCCCGGCGACTGGCGCAGCATGCGTCCGGTCGTCGATCGCGCCAAGTGCGTCAAGTGCGCGGTGTGCTGGCTGCATTGCCCGGTGCAATGCATCGTCGAGAAACCGGCCTGGTTCGACGTCAACCTCGCCACCTGCAAGGGCTGCGGCATCTGCATGGTCGAGTGCCCGCACAGAGCGATTACTATGATCGAGGAGCAATCATGACCGCCTTCCCCCCAACCCCCTTCCCACGGAAGGGGGTGACGGAGGTTCGTCCCTGCGGGACTCCATGTTATTGGCTGTGCCCGCCTTGGGGCGGCCCGGCAGCGGGCACCCTTTCTTCGGACGACGGGGGCTTGCTATGAATGCCGTATTACAGCCGAAGCCGAATTACATCGTCTGCGACGGCAACGAGGCGGCGGCCTGGGCCGTGTCGCTGGCGCAGGTGGACATGGTCGCGGTCTATCCGATCACCCCGCAATCGTCGCTGGTCGAATACCTGGCCAAGTTCATCGCGGACGGCCGCCTGGGCGCCGAGATCGTCGACGTCGAGGGCGAACACTCGGTGCTCTCCGTGCTCCAGGGCGCGACCCTGGCCGGCGCCCGCACCTACACCGCCAGTTGCGGTCCCGGCCTGGCCTTCATGTTCGAGCCCTATATGCGCACGCCGGGGATGCGCCTGCCCATGGTCATGACCATCGTCACCCGCGACACGCTGACGCCGCAAAGCGTCTGGGGCGGGCACCAGGACGCGATGAGCGTGCGCGAAGTCGGCTGGATCCAGATCTACTGCGAGAACCTCCAGGAGATACTCGACACCACCATCATGGCCTACCGCATCGCCGAGCACCACGACGTGATGCTGCCGGTCAATGTTTGCCACGACGGCAACTACCTGTCCTTCGCCACCGGCCGCGTCGAACTGCCCGATGCCGCGGAGGTCGCCGCCTTCCTGGGGCAACGCGACGTGAACTGGCACGTGGCCCTGGACCCGGATCGGCCGATGGCGGTGGACCCGCTCACCGGCGGCGCCGGCGGCCCAGGTCCGGCGCTCTTCGTGCGTTACCGCAAGGGTCAATGCCAGGGCATGCAGAACTCCCTGGCGGTGATCGAAGAAGTACACGCCGACTGGGCTCGCCGCTTCGGCCGCCACCATGCGCCGCTGGTCGAAGCCTACCGCATGGACGACGCCGAACTGGCCCTGGTCACCCTGGGCTCGATGACCGGTGCGGCCAAGGATGCCGTCGATGAAGCCCGCGCCCGCGGACAAAAAGTGGGGCTGGCCAAGGTCAAGACCTATCGGCCCTTCCCGGCGAAAAAACTGGCCGAGATCCTGGCACCGGTCAAAGCCGTGGCCGTGGTCGATCGCTCCGTGTCCTTCGGCTGGAACTGCGGCCCGCTCTACCAGGACACGCTGGCCGCGCTGCAAGCCTCGAACATTCCGGCGATGAGCTGCATCGGCGGCCTGGCAGGCGCCGACATCACCATCACCCACTTTGCCCGGGTCATCGAAGCCTGCGCCGAACTGGCAGAAAAGCGCAGCCCGGTGGATACCCTCTGGCTGAACGAACATGACTGAGCGAACATGAACGAGAACCGAGTCGATTATCTGGTCGCCGGCGCCAGCCACGCCGCCCTCTCGGCGCTGGCGGCGATCCGCATGCACGACCCCGCAGGCAGCCTCGCCGTGCTCGCCCGCGAAGGACACCTGCCCTACTCGCCGACGGTCCTGCCCTACGTCGTTTCCGGCCGGTCGGCGCCTGACCGGGTCGCCCTGAAACCGGCCGAATACTTCGCCCGGAACAACATCGCCTTCCTCGCCAAGCACGCCCTGCAAAGCATCGATGCGTGCGCCAAGCGGGTGCACTTCGCCGACGGCGGGACGATGGCCTATGGCAAGCTCTTGCTGGCCACCGGCGCGACGCCGATTATCCCGCCCATTCCCGGACTCAAGGAAGTGAAATTCCACGTCCTGCGCACCCTGGATGATGCCATGGCACTGCACGCCGCCCTGCCCAGGACTCGCGCGGCGGTGGTTCTCGGCGCCGGGCTGATCGGCATGCACGCGGCGGAGAACCTGGCCAAGACCGGCGCAGCAGTAACCGTGGTGGAGATGCAGCCGCAGGTGCTGCCCGGCTATTTTGATAGTGAGGCTGCCGGGATCATCGCCTCGGTGTTCGCCGACAACGGCGTGCGCCTGCTCCTCGGCCACAAGGTCGAAAAGCTGGCGAATAGCGCAGCGGGCTGCACCCTGACGCTGGCCGACGGCAGCACTCTCGATGCCGACCTGCTGCTGGTCGCCACCGGGGTCGCGCCGGTGATCGATTACCTCGCAGGCTCAGGTGTCGCCACGGAGCGCGGCATCCTGGTCGACACCAGCATGCAGAGCAGCGTCGCCGACATCTACGCCGCCGGCGACGTGGCGCAAGCCCAAGGCTTCTACGACGGCCGGCCGCTGGTCGGCGGCATCCTGCCCGATGCGGTCGAGCAGGGCAGGATTGCCGGCATGGCAATGGCCGGCGATCCTGCGGCCCCCGCCTACCCCGGCAGCGTGCCCCTCAACACCTACGCTTTCTTCGGCCAGCAGGCGCTTTCTGTCGGCAGCCAGAGCGCAGGCGAGGTGGTGCTGCAGGAAAGCAGCGGCCGCGAGTATCTAAAAATCGTCATGCAGGATGGAAGGCTCACCGGTATCTTCGGCATCAATCGGCCCTTCGACGCCGGCATCATGTGGCAGTTGATCCTGCGCCGCACCGATCTGTCCGCGGTGCGTGAACAGTTCATCACCGAGCCACAAAAGACTGCGCGGCAGTTGATGTCGAAGCTCTGGAGGTAAAGCCATGTCCGCCTACGCCACCATCGCCTTCAAGCCCGACCGCTGCAACGGCTGCAACGAGTGCATGAGCGCCTGCGCCGCAGTCAAGGGCAGCGCCGGCCAGATCGATTCGCGCATCCAGATCGTCGCCGCCAACGATAGTTTCGAACTGGCCATGTGCCGCCAGTGCGGCGACCCCAAATGCGTTGCCGTGTGTCCGGCGGCGGCCCTGGCCAAGAACGAGGGCTCCGGCGTGATCAGTTGGGATGGCGGCAAGTGCGTGAACTGCCTGCTGTGCACCGTCGGCTGCGCCTACGGCGGTATCGTACACAACGCTGCCGCCGGCCATGTGGTCAAGTGCGACATGTGCGACGCAGCCGTCGCAGGTGCGCCCGCTTGCGTCAAAGCCTGCGACCAGGGAGCACTGCAATTCATCACCAGCGCCCGCATCTACAACGAGGTCGGCGACCTCGAAGACCTGTTCGTGCCCGGCCTGTCCGGCTGCCAGGGCTGCAACACCGAACTGATCATGCGCCACGCCCTGCGCCGAGTCGGTCCCGAAACCGTGCTGGCCACGCCGCCCGGCTGCATCCCGGGCATGGGCGCGGTCGGGTACAACGGCCTGACCGGCACCAAGGTGCCGGTGTTCCATCCGCTCCTGACCAATACCGCCTCGATGCTCACCGGCATCAAACGCCACTACAAGCGCCAGGGACGCGAGATGACGGCGATGGCGCTGGCCGGCGACGGCGGCACCTCCGACGTCGGTTTCCAGTCGCTCTCCGGCGCCGCCGAACGCGGCGAGGAAATCCTCTTCATCTGCGTCGACAACGAAGGCTACATGAACACCGGCATGCAGCGCTCTTCCTGCACGCCCTATGGCGCCTGGACCTCGACCACGCCTGTGGGCGAGCGCGGCCAGGGCAAGAGTCAGGACGCCAAGAACATGCCGGTGCTGATGATGATGCACAACTGCGCCTATGTCGCCACCGCCTCCACCGGCTTCATGGAAGACCTCTACGCCAAGCTCGACCACGCCATAGCGGCATCCAAGCACGGCTTCGCCTACCTGCACATTTACTCGCCGTGCACCACCGGCTGGCGCTTCCCCTCACAGGACAACATCGAGGTGGCGCGCAAGGCGGTGGAAACCAATTTCGTCATGCTCTGGGAGTTCACGCCCGAGGCCGGCCTGACGCTGAGCCGGCCGCTCGACCAGGCCAGGCCCCTGACCGAGTACCTGAAGGCGCAGGGCAAGTATCGCCACCTCTCGGCCGAACAGATCGTCCATATCGAGGCCAGCCTGGCGAAGAACGTCGCCTTCATCGAGAAGCTGGCCGGACCCCGCAAGCCGGCAACGGCACAGCAAGCCGCCGTTCGGGCATAATCTCAGGCACTCAAGCCTGAACCGCGGCGGGTCCGCCGCGGCTCTCTCCGTCTGTCTTAACCAAACACGGCAACGGTGAAATCATGGAACGATCATTCAAGGCCGAAGTCGACAAGCTGCGCCTGGGACATGGCCAGACCTTCCACGGCGAGGGCATACTCGCGGTGACCAAGGCGCTGCTGCAATCCGGCGTCTCCTATGTCGGCGGCTACCAGGGGGCGCCCGTCTCGCACCTGATGGATGTCCTGGCCGATGCGGCGGACGTGCTCCGCGAACTCGGCGTGCATTTCGAAGCCTGCGCCAACGAGGCAGGTGCGGCGGCGATGCTCGGGGCTTCGATCAATTATCCCTTGCGCGGGGCGGCGACCTGGAAATCGGTTGTCGGCACCAACGTCGCGTCGGATGCGTTGTCGAACCTTTCCTCGGCCGGCGTCAAGGGCGGGGCGCTGATCATCCTCGGCGAGGACTACGGCGAAGGCGCCTCGATCATCCAGGAGCGCAGCCATTCCTTCGCCATGAAGTCGCAGATGTGGCTGCTCGACCCGCGGCCGAACCTGCCGATGATCGTGTCCATGGTCGAAAAGGGCTTCCAGTTGTCCGAGGCGAGCAACACCCCGGTGATGCTCGAACTGCGCATCCGCACCTGCCACGTCCATGGCAGCTTCGAGTGCCGCGACAACATCAAGGCGGAGTATTCGCGCCTCAATCCTATCGTCAATCCTGCCCAGAGCATGGCGCGCATCCCCTTGCCGCCGGCGACCTACGCACAGGAAAAACACAAGGTCGAAGTGCGCATGCCGGAAGCGCTGAAATTCATTCGCGAGCACAAGCTCAACGAAGTCTTCCCGGGCGAATTGCCCGACATCGGCATCGTCCTGCAAGGCGGGCTCTACAACACCGTGATCCGGGCGCTGCAGCAACTGGACCTGGCCGACATCTACGGCGAGAGCAGGATTCCGCTGTATGTGCTCAATGTCACCTATCCGCTGCTCCCGGAGGAAGTGGGCCGCTTCTGTGTCGGCAAACGCGCCGTGCTGGTCGTCGAGGAAGGCCAGCCGGCGCACCTTGAGGAGAGCATCAATTCCATCCTGCGCCGCGCCGGGATCAACGACCCCCAGGTCATCGGCAAGGACCTTCTGCCCATGGCCGGGGAATATACCGCCGAGGTCGTGTTGGGCGGCATCGGCCGTTTTCTCAAACTGGCAATGCCCGAGGGGCTCGATCCCGGGCAGATCGACGCCGTCCTGGAGAGTGTCGCCGCCGCCCGCAGCCGCGCCGCGGAACTTCTCGGCAGCCCGGTGCCGGTGCGCCCTCCCGGCTTCTGCATCGGCTGCCCCGAGCGGCCGGTGTTCTCGGCCTTGAAGCTGGTCGACCGCGAACTGGGCGGCATCCACATCAGTTCGGACATCGGCTGCCACACCTTCTCGACGCTGCCGCCTTTCAACCTCGGCAACACCGTACTCGGCTACGGACTCTCGCTCGCAGCGGCCGCCGGCATCGGGCCCAACTTTGGCAAACGCGTGGTCACGGTGATGGGCGACGGCGGTTTCTGGCATAACGGACTGTCCTCCGGCGTGGCCAATGCGCTGTTCAGGAACGACGACGGCGTTCTGATCATCATGGAGAACGGCTATACCTCGGCGACGGGGACGCAGAACATTCCGTCCACGCCTGGCCTGACGGCCAGGGAAGGCCGCGCCATCAACATCGAGACCACGCTGCGCGCCCTGGGCGTGACTTGGCTGGAGCGCGTCGACGACTACAAGGTCGGGCGGGTTGCCGATGCGCTACGCCGGGCCATGGCAACCGAAGAGCAGGGGCTCAAGGTGATCATCGCCGACGGCGAATGCATGCTCGAACGAACCCGGCGCAGCCGCCCGATCACGGCCGCCAGACTCGCTGCCGGCGAACGCGTCGTGCGCACCCGTTTCGGCATCGACGAGGACATGTGTACCGGCGACCGCTCCTGCATCCGGCTCTCGGGCTGCCCATCGCTGACCATCAAGGAAAATCCCGATCCCTTGCGCACCGATCCGGTGACGACGATCAACAGCGGTTGCGTCGGTTGCGGCCTGTGCGGCGAGGCGGCGCAAGCAGCGGCGCTTTGTCCTTCCTTCTACCGCAGCGAGGTGGTCCAGAACCCGGGCTGGTGGGACCGGCTCGCCGATGGTCTGCGCCACAAGGTGATCAACGCCCTGGCCGGGCGCCGCGGATCAGGAGTGGCGGCGAAATGAGCGCACAGACCGTGCGCCCGTTCACCATACTCGTCGCCGCCCTGGGTGGCGAGGGCGGCGGCATGCTCGCCGACTGGCTGGTCGATGCCGCGATTCACGAAAATTTCCCGGTGCAGAGCACCTCCATTCCCGGGGTCTCGCAGCGCACCGGTGCCACGACCTACTACGTCGAGATCTTCCCGGTGCCGGCTATGGGCAAACTGCCGGTGATGGCACTGGTCCCCTGCCCGGGCGGCATCGACCTGATGGCGGCGTCCGAACTGGTCGAAGCCGGCCGCGCGATGCAGAACGCCTTTGTCAGCGCAGAACGGACCACCCTGGTGGCATCGACCCACCGCATCTACGCCACGTCCGAGAAAATGGTGCCGGGCGATGGCCGTTACGCGGCGGAGAAGATCATTGCCGCGGCGCCGCAACTCTCGCGCCGGGCCATCCTCTTCGACATGCGCCGCCTGGCGCAGGACGCGGGCACGGTGATCAATGCCGTGCTCTTCGGCGCAATGGCCGGTACAGGCGTGCTGCCGCTGTCCGTTGCCGCCTGCGAAGCGGCAATCAAACGCGGCGGTAAGGGAGCGGAAGCCAGCCTGCGCGGTTTCCGGCTGGGCCATGCCCAGACCACGGGAGAGGCGGCGCCGTCGGCGCAACACAGCATCGCTGGCAAGGTAGCCGGCAACGAACGGGTGCATCAGGAATTCCCGGGCGTGCTGCACGACTTGCTCGACCGCGCGGTCCTCCGCCTGATCGACTACCAGGACCTGGCCTATGCCGGGCTCTTCCTCGACCGCGTGCGTCAAGTCCTGGCCGTGGAGCGCGAACTCGAGGGCGGCCCCGGGGGTTTCCAACTGACCCGCGAAGCGGCGCGGCTCTTGTCCTTGTGGATGAGCTACGAGGACGTGATCCGCGTCGCCGACCTGAAGACGCGCATCAGCCGCTTTGCCCGGGTGCGCGCCGAATCGCTCGCCGCGACGGAAGAACTGGTGAGGATCGTCGACTACCTGAAGCCCGGTATCGAGGAAATCGCCGACATCCTGCCGCCGGGCCTGGCAGAACCGATGCACAAGTGGGCGCAGGGCAGGCCGCTGGCGTTCGCCCTGAAACTCAGAACCAGCACCATCTCCGGTTTTCTCGCGCTGCGTCTGCTCGCTTGGCTCAAACCCTGGCGCAGAAAGAGTTCGCGCTTTCTCCTCGAAGACGCAACAATCGCGCGCTGGCTCGGCGCCCTGAAGAGACTGGGCTTGGCCTCGCTCGATCGCGAACTGGCGCTGGAAATCGCCCAATGCGCGCGACTGGTGCGCGGCTATGGCGAGACGCAGCGGCGCGGCCGGAAGGCCCTGGAGAAGATTTTCACAACCTTGCTCGAAAACGAGGCAGCGGCGCAGCAGGGAAGCGAGCATCTCAAGCAGGCGGTGCGCAACGCGGTGACTGCGGCGCTGGCCGATCCGGACTGCGCCCCGCCCCAGATTGCCGCAGCGCAGGCCACAGTCAAACCGGTGATCTGGCTAAAGGCGGGTTGAGCGAGCGATCCGGCTCTACAGTTTCGTCATGCCGTCGTAGAACAGCTTGACGCCGATACCGAGCAGCGCCCAGTAGCTGATCTGGTAGAACACCTGGTCGTTGAGCTTGCCCTGGACCCGCACGCCGAGCCAGACGCCGACCGGTACCAGAGGCAGGAGCACCAGCGCCGTGACGAAATTGCTGGTATCCAGTTGCCCGAGAAAGTAATAGGGGATGATCTTGGCGTAATTCGATGCGAAGAAAAACCACACCGTCGTTCCGACATAGATACGCTTGTCCAGACGCAGCGGCAACAGATAAGCCATCACCGGCGCCGAACCGGCATGCGCCAGGAAGCTGGTGATGCCCGACAGCGACGACCAGAATACGCCGCGCGGCCAGGAAGTCCTGGTGGCCGGCCGATTCTTCGCCCAGCCGAAGATGTTGTTCAGCGCGAACACGATCGCAATGCTGCCGATGACCAGGCGCAGCACATCCTGCCGCACCAGGCCGAAGATCAGGATGCCGATGACCACGCCGATGGCCAGACCGGTGAGCAGGATAGGCATGTTCGGCCGATCATAGACGCCGCGGAAGCTGCGCAGGCCGAATAGATCGATGAAGCAAAGTATCGGCAGCATGATCGCCGCCGCTTGCAGCGGCGAGATCACCAGCGACAGCAAAGGCACCGCCATGCCGCCGAACAGCCCCGGGATACCGGTCTTGGATATCCCGGAGAGCAGGACGACGGGGATCGCGATCAGATAGAAATGCGGATCGGTGATGATCATGGCTAGGGCGACGCGCGGGGCGTTTAGGAGCTAGTCGATCACCGCCCCGGATTGCTTGACGATCTTGCCCAGGCGGACCGTCTCGCTGCGGATCAGCGCGCCGAATTTTTCCGGGCTGCCGCCGATGACCGGCGTGCCGAGATCCTCCCAACGCTTCCTGAATTCCGGCTTGGCGAAGATATCGTTGAGGCTGCGGTTCAGCTTGTCGATGATCGCCTTCGGGGTACCGGCCGGCGCGACGATGCCATGCCAGGTGAAGAAGTCGAAATTCGCCAGGCCTCCTTCTGCCAGCGTCGGCACCTGGGACAGGACGGGACTTCTCTCCGCCGTGGACACGCCGATGGCGCGCAGGCGACCGGTGTTGATGAAAGGCAGCGAGCTGCCGAGAATATCGAACATCACCGGTACCTGACCGCCAATCACGTCGTTCAGGGCCGGGCCGGCGCCCTTGTAGGGGATGTGCTGCATCTTGGTCCCGGCGACCGCGTTGAACAGCTCGCCGACCAGATGCTGGGGCGTGCCATTGCCGGCGGAAGCGAAACTGTAGGCATCGGGTTTGCTCTTGACCAAGGCGATGAACGACTTGAGATCTTTCGCCGGCACCGAAGGATGAACCTCAAGCACCATCGGCAGCGCCGAGATCTGGATGATGGGCGCGAAGTCCTTGAGCGGATCGTAGGGCAGGGATTTGTAGAGGGTCACATTGACCGCCATCGGGCCGCTCGCCGCGAGCAGTATGGTATAGCCGTCAGGCGCGGCCTTGGCCACCGCGTCGCTGCCAATATTGCCGCCGGCCCCGGGCTTGTTCTCGATGATCACCGGAACGCCGAGTTGGACTTGCAGGGGCGCCTGGAGCAGACGCGCCATCAGATCGGTGATGCCGCCCGGCGGATAAGGCACCACGAACTTGATCGCGTGCGCCGGATAGACATCGGCAGCCAGCGCCGCGCCGCAGATACCCTGCACGGCAAACGCCGCAGCCGTCAGCCATTGCTTCAGCATGGTCACCCCCTATGTACGCCCCTATCGGCGAGCGAGATTCTAGCACCGGGCGAAGGGCACCCACGGCTGGCTTTGCACAGCCAGCCGGCTACGGAAGCGCTCAGAAGAAGGCTTGGATTCCCGTCTGCGCGCGGCCCAGAATCAGGGCATGGATGTCATGCGTGCCCTCGTAGGTATTGACCACCTCGAGGTTCACCATGTGGCGGATGACGCCGAACTCGTCGGAGATGCCGTTGCCGCCGAGCATGTCGCGCGCCACGCGTGCCACATCGAGCGCCTTGCCGCAGGAATTGCGCTTCATGATCGAAGTGATCTCGACCGACGCCGTACCCTCGTCCTTCATCCGCCCCAGGCGCAGACAGCCCTGCATGGCGAGCGTGATCTCCGTCTGCATGTCGGCGAGCTTCTTCTGGATCAGCTGGTTGGCCGCCAGCGGACGGCCGAATTGCTTGCGGTCGAGCACATACTGGCGCGCCCGGAACCAGCAGTCCTCGGCTGCCCCGAGCACGCCCCAGGCGATGCCATAGCGGGCGGAGTTCAGGCAACTGAACGGGCCCTTGAGTCCCTTCACCCCCGGCATCAGGTTTTCCTCCGGCACGAACACCTCGTCCATGACCACTTCGCCGGTGATCGACGCGCGCAGTCCGACCTTGCCGTGGATGGCCGGAGCGGAGAGGCCCTTCATGCCCTTCTCGAGGATGAAGCCGCGGATCACGTCGTCCTCGGTCTTGGCCCAGACCACGAAAACGTCGGCGATCGGGGAGTTGGAGATCCACATCTTCGAGCCCGAGACCGAATAGCCGCCAGCCACCTTCTTCGCCCGCGTCACCATGCTGCCCGGATCGGAGCCGTGATTGGGCTCGGTCAGTCCGAAGCAGCCGATCCATTCGCCGGTGGCGAGCTTGGGCAGGTATTTCTGCCGCTGCGCCTCGCTGCCGAACTGGTAGATCGGCACCATCACCAGCGATGACTGCACGCTCATCATCGAGCGGTAGCCGGAGTCGACCCGCTCAACCTCGCGGGCGATCAGTCCGTAGCAGACATAGTTCAAGCCGGCCCCGCCATACTCGGTCGGGATGGTGGGGCCGAGCAGGCCCAGTTCGCCCATCTCGCGGAAAATCGATGGGTCCGTCGTTTCGTTTCTGAAGGCATCCTGGATGCGCGGCGCGAGCTTGCCCTGGCAGTACTGCTGGGCGGCGTCGCGGACCATGCGTTCGTCTTCGGACAACTGCAGGTCGAGAAGGAGGGGGTCGTCCCACTTGAAGGATGCTGTTTGCTTGTCTGCTTTCATGATGGTTCCAGTTTAGAGTGATGATAGTGTGTCGTTAAGAATCCGGTACTTGTTTTGCTGCGAACTGTCTGCCCGCGGACTAGCCGCATACGGCACGAATCTGGGGCATGTCCGACACCCCCTGCAAGATTTTCTCGATGCCATTCTGCATCAGGGTGCGCATCCCGGCGGCGATAGCGACGGCCTTGATCTCGCTCACCGCAGCGCGGGTCTGGATCAGCCGCTTCACCGCCGCATCGGCCTGCATCAACTCGTACAGGCCTACGCGCCCGCGATAACCGGTATCGCCGCACTCATCGCATCCCGATGCCCGGTACAGGATGATGTCGCCCTTGGCATCGCCGTAGAGCGCCCGCCACGACATCAGCACCTCGTCCGCATCCAGCGAGCCATCGCGGCAGTATTCGCGCAACAAGTCATCGATCTCGACCGCGTCGGGCGTGTAGTCCCTCTTGCACTCCGGACAGAGACAGCGCGCCAGGCGCTGCGCCAGAATGAAGAGCAGGGCGTCGGCAAAGTTGAACGGGTCCATGCCCAGATCCAGCAGACGCACCACGCTTTCCGAGGCACTGTTGGTATGCAGGGTAGACAGCACCAGGTGACCGGTCAGCGAAGCCTCGATGCCCACCTTGGTGGTTTCGGCGTCGCGCATTTCCCCGACCATGATGACATCGGGATCGGCGCGCAGGAAGGTGCGCATGGCTGCGGCGAAGGTCCAATCGACCTTGTTATTGACCTGAACCTGACGCAGCCCCTCCTGGGTGATTTCTATCGGATCTTCCGCGGTCCAGATCTTGCGCTCCCCGGTGTTGATATAGCCGAGCAGGGAATGCAGGGTCGTCGTCTTGCCCGAGCCGGTCGGCCCGCAGACCAGGCACAAGCCATGCGGCTTCATGACCATCCGCTGGAGGTTGCGGTAGACGTCTTCGCTGAGCCCGAGTTGCTCCATCGGCAGCGCTTTCGACGCCGCCAGGAGACGCCTGACGACATCCTCAAGTCCGTTATTGGTCGGTATCGTGGCGACGCGCAATTCCAGATTGACCGGCCCGAAGCGGCTGAAGTCGATCTTGCCGTCCTGGGGCTTGCGCCGCTCGGAGATGTCCAGCGTGCTCATGATCTTGAGCCGGGAGACCAGCGCGCTGCGGAACTTCGACGGCAATTCAAGATACTTGAACATCGCGCCATCCTTGCGAAAACGGACGCGTGTGCTCTTGTTGCCCGGATAGGTTTCGATGTGTATGTCGGAGGCCCCCTGGCGATAGGCGTCGAGGATCATCTTGTTGATCAGCTTGACCAAGGTGGTGTCGCTCTCCACCACCTGCTCGTCGGCAAGCTCGATTTCGTGGCCCTCGGTGGCAAGCTGAGTGGCCAGATCATCGATCCGTGGTTCACTGGCGGTTTCCTGATAGAAGGAAATGCTCGGCTTGTTGGAATCCTGAAGCGTTATTTCCAGCGATCCGTCAGAGGCGTACGGGGTATATTGGTCCGAGTATTCGGCGGCCCCGTAGTACTTCTGGATCGCGGCGCGGATATCGTCCTCCGCCGCCATCACCGGCATGACTTTCATCCCCGAGCTGAAACGCAACTCATCGAGCATGGCTGTCGCCAACGGATTCTCGACGGCAACTACCAGCGCCGCATCCATCCGGAAAATCGGGATCACCGTAAGCCGCTTGGCCAGGTTCTCCGGGATCTTCTTGATAACCTCCGCAGGAATCTGGAACTTGCGCAGGTTCACGAACGGGATGCCTAGCTTGATCGCCAGCGCCGCCTTGATCGCATCCTGATCGATGACGCCCATATCGATCAGCAGTTGCCCCAGCGGCACCTTGCGATTCCGTTCCTGCTCCTTCAATGCAGTGCCCAGTTCTTCCAGGGTGAGCAAGCCCATTTCGACCAGCACTTCCCCGAGTTTGTGAATCGGGCCGCGCTCCTGATGTGCGAGGGCCGCCGCCAACTCATCCGCGGAGACGATCTGATTGACCGTCATCAAGTCGCCCAGCTTTTGCACGCGCAACTCGCGCTGCCTGGCCACCGCCGCTGCCACGGCCCCCTTGGTGGCGATGTTATGCTTGATCAGGATTTGCCCGATCGGGTCGCCGATATGGAAGTCCTTGATCCTATGAGCCGGCACGAAATACCGGGTAACCTGGTCGATGCCGGCCGGCGGGAACAGGAACAGGCCGCATTGCGCATTGACGAAACCGCGGGTCTCGCCGCTGAAAATCTCGCCGTCATGCATTTCAATGCTGAACGTCTGGCGCTCGGACACCGCGAATATTTTTTCCTTGGCGAACTCCGGCGGCAGTTCCTGGCGCTTCAAGCGCAGCGGGCGCAGCAGGCGCAACTGCACCATCTCGGCGAACTTCGGCTCGAAACCGCCAGGTCCGCCGGCGATATCCAAATCCATCACGGCCGCATCGGGATTGAAGTGCAGCAATTCACCCTGCAATTTCCGGCCGCCGTCGAGCACCACCAGACATTGCTTCCGCGCGAGATCATCCTGACCCGGCAGAAACTCCAGGTAGGGGGGCGCCGGCCATTTGAACTCATCAATGCCTGGCGGCAAGCCCGCTGCGCGCTTCATCATGTTCATGCGGCTCTCCTCGGATGGGCTTTAAGGGCGGATGAAAGACGGAGTGAAGGAACACCGCGGATTCTATCGCAAGATAGGACGACTCCCACAGCCATGCCGCGCCAGTCGTGCCGCAATTCCCGGCGCGGCTCAGGCCGGCAACATGGCAGTCGCTTCGATTTCTATTTTCGCGCCGACCTCGACGAAACCGGCCACCTGCAACGCCGTCATGGCTGGGAAATGCCGACCGATGATGCTGCGGTAGGCTTCCCCGATCTCCGGCAGACGTGAGTTGTATTCATCTTTGTCGGCCAGATACCAGTTCAGGCGAACGATGTGTTCAGGACCGGCACCGGCCTCGGCGAGGATGCCGACGACGTTGGCAAGCGCCTGGCGTACTTGCCCGACCAGATCGTCGGTGCGAAATACTTCCTGCTCGTCCCAACCAACCTGACCTGCGACGAAGACCATGCGGCCGGTAGCCGCGATTCCATTCGAATAGCCCTTGGGGCGAACCCAACCGGGTGGTTCCAAAAATTTCATTAAAGCGGCCTCCTTATTACGCTGGACGGCGCCGGGATTCTGTATTCATTGGACTTTGCCGAGACAAATCAATGAACGCCCGTCCGGTGCTCCAAGCGGAGCGCCGGACGGGTGCCGGACGGCCGTTTACTTCGGCTTCGCCAGTACCTGTTCGGCGAAATCCTCGTCGAAGACATGGCCTTCGGCAACCAGCTGGCGATACCTGACGAAGTCGATCACATCCTTGCCCGTAGCCTTCTTGGCGTCGAATGCACTGAAACCCAGATAGGCCTCGTGGTTCATGTTGGCCGCGAGCCAGTGGCGATTGGGCACCTTCATCTGATCCCAGAAGAATTTCTTCTTGCCGCGGATGCCGTCTATCGACTTGATCAGGCAATGCGGGAAGAGATTGGTGAACTTCCAGATCAGGGCATTGACTTCCTTGTCGAGCAATTCGAAATCCGTCTTGCACTCGGCGACCAGCGCCTTGGCCGCGGCGAGCTTGTCCGACGGAACCGGCTCGCCATAGACGATCTCGCCGTCATCGACATAATCCGTGCGCACCAGAGGATTCCTCAGCCACTGACCGTCCTTCTTCAGCACCGGCACGGCCTTGGTGATCAGACCCTTGGATTTCATCTTGTAGGCGCTCCAGGGCTCGCAGGAGATGCAGTTGAACATCGCATCCTCCATCGACAGGAACCAGGGCAGAAAGTCCGTTGCGCCGCCGTCAGGCGCAGAACCGTGCTTCGGTCCGGCCTGGCCGTAGATGGCCATGTCGGAGGAAACGGTGATGTCGCAGGCCATGCCCATTTCCTGACCACCCGCCACGCGCATGCCGTTGACCCGGCAGATCACCGGCTTCTTGCAGTTCAGGATGCCATCGACCATGGCATTGAACAGGTCCATATACTCGCCGTATTCGTTGGGACGACGCGCATAGTACGAAGCGTACTCGGCGGTGTTGCCGCCGCTGCAGAAGGCCTTGTCGCCGACCGCGGTAAGCACCGCGGCGACCACCCGGCGGTCGCTAGAGGCCTTCTGGAAGCCGGCGACCATGCCCTTGACCATCTCCGTGTTGTACGAGTTGTACTGGCTCGGATTGTTGAGCCAGATCCAGGCGGAGCAGATGCCCGGCACCGCCTGCCCCTTTTCGTCGAGTACCGGGCGTTCCTCGTAGACCAGCGTCGGCGCATCCTTGCCGAAGTGGCTGTCGTCGAAGAGTCCGTGATCCTTGAGTTTGTCGTCCTTCTTTAGCCATTCCAAAGCCATGTTGTTTCTCCTAGGGTGTCATTAAAAATCAGGTGTAAGCACCACGCGGCGGCTTAGCTTGCCGTGGTGCGCCTGGTCAAAACTTGCTCGATCTGGCTCATAGGCCGGGTTTGGATTGCCGGCATCATATCGGCTGCTATTTATTCTTCCAGATGGGTTTACGTTTTTCCATGAAGGAATTCAGGCCTTCGACGGCGTCGTCGGTGGCCATCAATTCCTTCAGGTAAATCTGTTCGACGGTGAACAGCGCCTCGAGAAATGGCTTGCCGGCAGCCTCGAGCACCGCCCGCTTGGTATACATCAGCGCCACGCGGGAAAGCGAGAGAAACTGCTCGACAAACCGTTGGCAGTCCTGGGTGAACGACTCGCGCGGGAAGACACGATTGAGCATGCCCAGGTTCAACGCCTCCTGCGCGCCGATCAGGCCGCCGCCGAGCAGCAGTTCCATCGCCCTGGGCTGCGCCATGATGCGCGGCATGAGGATGGCGGCGATCGGCGGGAACACGCCCAACTTGATTTCCGGCTGGCCGACCTTGGTGTCCTCGGTAGCCAGCACCATGTCGCAGGCGAGCGCCAACTCGCAGCCGCCGCCCATGGCCGAACCATTCAAGGCGGCCACCGTCGGCAAGGGAAACACCAGCAGGCGCTTGATGATGCCGTGAAAGACCTCGATCATCTGCTCCACCTTGTCCGGCGTGTGATCCAGGACATCGACGCCGGCGGAAAAAACCTTCTCGCCACGGCCGGTGATCATCAGCAGCTTCGCGGCATCCTCTTTCGCCGCAATGTCAATGGCATTGCTCAACTCTGCCATGGTGGCGATGTCCAGCACATTGTAGGGCGGACGGTTGATAGCGATGGTCACCAGACCTTCGCTGCAACTGTAATCGAGAAACTTGAAATCAGACATGGCGCTCACTTTCAGGTCAGAATAAATCGTCCATTGCGTCGACACCGGCTCGCGGAAACATGCCGCCGAATTGCGGCATGCAGGCTAGGATCAGCAGGAGACGCCCGCGTCGGATTTGACGGGGCACGTTGGCGGTCTTCCCCATCCTCTGACCGCTTGTATGCCCGTTGCCACACCTCAACCCTGCAGGAAAGCTGGCGTCCAGACGAGCCTGCAGGATAATGCAAAATAGCGCATGCAGAAAAAATAATGGGTATTAAAATGCACTGGTGTGATTTTAGGGGATGTTGGCAAAGTGCCTATTTGATCCAAGTCAAACGCGCCCGGAAAAAGACTAGTGCCCCGGGTTGTCTGATAGACAACCCGGGGCACTTGCGCCAGCGAAGCAGGTGCTAGTGCTTCTGTCCGCTCATGCTGATGATCAGCACGCCGATCAGCACCAGCGCCGAGCCGGCGACCTGCAGCAACGAGACGCTCTCGTTGAGGAACACGTAAGCCATGTAGATCGTGCTGACCGGCCCAACGGAGCCGATCAGCGACGAGCGGCCGGAACCGATGCGGCGGATGGCATGGGAGAGCAGGAATGCCGGCAGCACCGTGGAAAAGATCGCCATCGCCAGGGCGAGTTCATAGAAGCGGAGCGGCAGGTCGAGCGCGACGAGCGGCCGCATCACGGCGAATTGCAGCAGACTTGCCGCACTCGCCGCCATCAGCGCATAGGCGGTGAAGCGCGTCGTGCCGATGCGCGCCATGACGTGGCCGGCCCCCACCAGATAGACCGCGTAGCACAGAGCGCTGGCAAACACCAGCGCTACACCCAGCAGGATACCTTCCTGCTGTATCTCCGCGTTATGCAGGAAGACCAGCACGATCCCGGCGTAGCACAGCAGCAATGCCGCGATGACCCTTTTGCCTATGGCACGCCTGTAGATCAGCGCCGAGAGGATCACCGTCATGGTCGGATGGAGGAACAGGATCAGCCGCTCCAGTCCGGCGGAGATGGTTTGCAAGCCGAGAAAATCGAGGAAGCTGGAAAGGTAATAACCGATCACGCCCAGGACCAGGATCAGCATCCGGTCATGGAGGCTTAGGCGGTTCAGCTGCTGGCGCCTGGACCAGAACGCGATGCCGATGAAGAACGGCAGCGAGAACAGCATGCGCAATGCCAGCAGCGTGATGGCATCGGCGCTGTCGAGATAGGCCAGTTTGATCAGGATGGCCTTGGCGGAAAATCCGAGCGCCGCGAGCAGCGCAAAGACCACGCCGAACAGCGCGTCCCGATTGACCAGGGGCTTGCCGCTGGCCATCAAACGCCGGCGGCGTTGGCCTGCTGATCGGCGTGGTAGCTCGACCTGACCATCGGCCCGCAGGCGGCATTGGCAAAGCCCATGGCCAGCGCTTCGCGCTCGAACATCGCGAAGACGTCAGGATGCACATAGCGCAGCACCGGTAGGTGATGGCCCGAGGGCGCCAGATACTGGCCGATGGTCAGCATGTTCGCGCCGCCAGCGCGCAGGTCGCGCATCACCGCGACAATCTCTTCGTCCTGCTCGCCCACTCCGACCATCAGCCCGGACTTGGTCGGAATGCCAGGATTCTTCTCCTTGAAACCCTTGAGCAGCGCCAGCGAATGGGCGTAGTCGGCGCCGGGCCGCACCTGTTTGTAGAGGCGCGGCACGGTCTCCAGGTTGTGGTTCAGCACATCGGGCGGCGTCGCGCTGAGGATGTCCAGGGCAAGATCGAGGCGGCCGCGGAAATCCGGCACCAGCACCTCGATCACGGTCGCAGGCGAGAGCTCGCGCACCCGACTGATGCAGTCGGCGAAATGCTGCGCGCCGCCGTCGCGCAAATCGTCGCGATCGACGCTGGTGATGACCACATACTTGAGCCGCAATGCGGCGATGGTCCGGGCCAGTTGCTCCGGCTCGTCGGCAGCGGGAGGAAGCGGCTTGCCGTGGCCGACGTCGCAGAACGGACAGCGACGGGTACACAGATCGCCCAGAATCATGAAGGTGGCGGTGCCCTTGCCGAAGCACTCGCCGATGTTCGGACAGGAGGCCTCCTCGCAGACGGTGTGGAGTTTCTGTTCGCGCAGGATGCCCTTGACCTCGTTGTAGCGGGTCGCGTCGGAGCCGGCCTTGACGCGTATCCACGCCGGCTTCTGCAAGGTTTCCGCCGGCACGATCTTGATCGGAATACGCGCGGTTTTTGCATTGCCCTTCTGTTTGATGCCGGCTTCAGCCATGTGAATTCCCGAGACGGTTCTGGAGTTGATGGAGCAGCAGTTCGCCCGCGCCTTGCGGATCGATGCCCAGGTCGAGGTCGCGCAACTGGGTAACCGGCAGGCCCTCGTAGCCGCAAGGATTGATCGCCGCGAAAGGCGCTAGATCCATGGCGACGTTGAGCGACAGTCCGTGATAGCTGCGGCCGCCCTTGATGCGCAGGCCGAGCGCCGCGACCTTGGCGCCGGCGACATAGACACCCGGCGCGCCGGCCTGCACTTCCCCGGCGATGCCCAACTGCGCCAGCGCCGCGATGCAGGCCTGCTCGAGATGGCCAACCAGTTGCCGCACCTGGAGCTTGCGGCGATGCAGGTCGAGGAGCAGATAAACGATGATCTGGCCGGGCCCGTGGTAGGTGATCTGGCCGCCGCGGTCGGTCTTGACGAGCGGCACGCCGATGTCACGCAGCAGATGTTCCGGCTTTCCGGCCAGGCCGAGGGTGAATACCGGCGGGTGCTCGAGCAGCCAGAGCTCGTCGGGGGTATCGGCGTCGCGCGCCGCCGTGAAGCACTGCATCGCTTGCCAGGTCGGTTCGTAGGCGACGCACCCTAGCCGCCTGACGACCAGGCTGTGAGCGACGCTCACGGCGCCGCTCACAGCACGACCTTGACCAGGGGATGCGCGGAGAGTTCGCGATACAGGGCATCGAGCTGGGCGCGAGTGGTGGCGCGGATGGTGCAGGTCAGGCTGAGATAGCCGCCTTGCTTCGAACTACGCATCTCCACGGTGGCGCCATCGAAATCGGGCGCGTGGCGCTGGACGATTTCCAGCACCGCCTGGGCGTAACCGTCGACGCAGCGGCCCATGATCTTGATCGGGAAGTCGCAGGGGAATTCCAGCAGCGAAGGCGGAACTTGATGCGGCTCAGCCATGGCTCTCTCCATGCATCACGGACTGCTTGAATTCCTGATACCAGCCGTACATCTTTTCGAACATCGGCCCGGGCTTGCCCGCGTTTAGCCCGGTTCCGACGGGGCGGCCGTCGAGGCTGACGATAGGCAAAACTTCCTTGGTCGAGGAAGTCATCCACAGTTCGCAAGCCCCGCGCACTTCCTGCTCCAGCACATCGCGCACCGCCACCTCGAGTCCATTGCCCGCCGCCAGTTCCAGGACCACGTCGTAGGTGATGCCGGGCAGCATCAGGTGGTTCTTCAGCGGCGCCAAGAGCCGCCCGTCCCTGACCACGAAGATGTTGGAGGCGGCGCCCTCGGTGAGGAAGCCGTCGCGAAACAGTATCGTCTCGGCGCAGCCGGCCTCGACCGCCAGTTGCCGCAACAGACAGTTGGCCAGGAGCGAGGTGGCCTTCAGGTCGCAGCGCAGCCAACGATTGTCGGCGGCGGACACGGCTGCGATGCCCTGCTCGCGCTGCTCGGCAGGCGGCGGCAGGAGCGGCTCGCTCATCGCGAAGACGGTCGGGCTGACGATCTTCGGGAAGGCATGGTTGCGCGTCGCCGAGGCGCCGCGCGTCACCTGCAGATAGACCTGCTGGTCGTCAGCCTCGGCCTGCTCCACGATCCTGACGACCAGCGCCGTCCATTCCGCCGCACCGAGCGGGTTGGCCAGACGGATCCCGGCCAGGCTGGCGTCCAGACGGCGCAGATGATCGGCGAGGCGGAAAGGTTTCCGCGAGTAGACCGGAATCACCTCATAGACGCCATCGCCGAAGAGGAAGCCGCGGTCCATCACCGACACCTTGGCCTCGGAGATGGGCAGGTACTCGCCGTTGAGGTAGATCATCGCGCCTCCGCCGGGCCGCCCCAAGGAGGCGCCAGTGTACGGCATGGAGTCCCGCAGGGACGAACCTTGGTCACCCCCTTCCTCGGGGCGAGACCGGGAATTCGGCGAGCACTGCTCGCCGCCGGCCGAGCGACGGAGCGAAGCGGAGGCTCCGGGGTTGGGAGGAAGGCGCTCATTCGAACCACAAGCGCAGCGTATCCCAGACGCGGCCGAAGAAACCGGCGATGGGCACCGCTTCGAGCGCGACCACCGGAAATTCACCGTAGGGACGCTCGCCGAGCGTGAGCTTCAGGGTGCCGACGCGGCTACCCAGGGCGACCGGCGCCACCAGAGGCTGCAGGCTGATCAGTTGCACCTTGAGTTGCGCGGCCTGGCCCTGCGGCACCGAGAGCGTGAAATCGCCGAGGAAACCCGCCTTGACGCTGTTCTGTGCGCCCTTGAATACGCGCAGTTGCGAAATGCCTTGCCTGGCGTCGTAAAGCCTGACCGCATCGTAGGTCTGGAAACCGAAATTGAGCAGTTTCTGCGACTCCTGAGCCCTCCCGCCATCCGAGTCGCTGCCCAGCAGCACCGACACCAGCCGGCGCGTGCCGCGCTTGGCCGAGGCGATCAGGCAGAAGCCGGCACTCTCGGTATGCCCGGTCTTGACGCCATCGACATGCGGATCCAGCCAGAGCAGGCGGTTGCGGTTGGGCTGGGTGATGCGGTTGTAGCTGAACTCCTTGAGCGAATACAGCGGATAGTAGTCGGGAAAGTCGCGGATCAGCGCGGCGGTCAGCAGCGCCAGGTCGCTCGCCGTCGAATAGTGCTGCGGATCGGGGAGCCCGGTCGAATTGGCGAAGTGCGTGTTCCTGAGGCCCAGCCGCTGCGCCTCGCGGTTCATCATCTCGACGAAGGCAGTCTCGGAGCCGGCAACCAGTTCCGCCAGCGCGACGCAGGCGTCGTTGCCGGACTGCACGACCATGCCGCGCAGCAGTTCGTTCACCGTCACCGGCTTCTTCGGATCGATGAACATCCGCGAACCCGGGGCCTTCCAGGCACGCTCGGAAACCGGCACGATCTGGTTCGCCAGGATCTTGCCCTGCTTCAGGGCCGCGAAGGAAAGATACGCCGTCATCAACTTGGTCAGCGAGGCCGGTTCCATGCGCAGGTCGGCGTTCGCGCTGACCAGGATCTGGTTCGAGCCATAATCGAGCAGCAGCCAGGCGCGCGCGGCTATGGCGGGTGCCTGCGGCGCCGGTTGGGCAAGCGCCTCGAACGAGAACAACAGCAGGCAGAGCAGGAGGCGCATGGTGGCAGGGGGAGAAGCGGGCGGGCTGGAGCAAATTATAGCAGCGGCGTTCTAATGCACGACCACCATGGCGTCTAGCGCAAAAGCGACGCGCAAGCGTTCGGCGACGCGTCTGGCCTCGGTCTGATCCTGCCACGGTCCCAGGTTCACGCGGTAGACGCCGCGGAGCAGGCTCACCGCGAGCTTGTCGCCGAGATCGTCGAGTTCCAGTATCAGGCGCGACCGCAGATTTTCGGCGTTGTCGCGATTGCCAAAAGCGCCCAACTGGAGAAAATAGCCGCGGGCGTCATGGCTCTCCGGGAGCATTGCCGGCGCATCGGACGTTGCCACGCGCAGGACCGACGGATCGACCGCCGGACCGGCCCTGGCCTGGCCCGGGAAGACCCGCTCGACCTCGACCAGGGCGCTGCCGCTGGCGACGAAGCCGAGCTTCGCCGCGGCGGTAAATGAGAGATCGATCAAGCGGTCGGCATGGAACGGGCCGCGGTCGTTCACTCGGACCACCACCGATTTGCCATTCGCCGGATTGGTGACCCGGGCGTAACTCGGAATCGGCAGTGTAGGGTGGGCGGCGCTCATACCGTACATATCGTAGATTTCGCCGGTCGATGTTTTCTGGCCGTTGAATTTCCGTCCGTACCAGCTCGCGATGCCGCGCGCCCGATACTGCGCAAGACCGGGCATGGGCAGGTAGTCGCGGCCAAACACCGAGTATGGTTTGTTGGCGAAGCGGTTCAGAGGCTCGCTCCTGGGCAGCGCATCGGGGATGGCCTCGATATTCTCCGGAGGTCTCTCGCCGGGTCCATCGTCCTTGTAGTAGCCGCCGCGGGAGACGGACGCGGCAGGCGCCGGCACCTGCGTCGGCGCAGCGGAAGCCGAACTCTCCGTGCGCGGAGCCGCCTGTCGCGGCGGCTGGCCGCTACACGCGGCGAGCAGGGCGAGTGCGGGAAGCAGAATGCGCCAAGGGTTCGCCATCATGCGCCTGCCATCGCTACTGCTGCACCAGCATCCGGTGCCGGTGAATGCTCATCAGGATGCCGATCCCTAGGAACAGCGTCACCAGCGCCGTGCCGCCGTAGCTGATGAAGGGCAGCGGCACCCCGACCACCGGCAGGATGCCGCTGACCATGCCCATATTGACGAAGGCGTAGGTGAAGAAGATCAGCGTGATGCTGCCGGCCAGCAGGCGGGTGAACATCGTCGGCGCGTTGGCCGCGATCATCAGGCCGCGGCCGATCAACAGCGCGTAAAGCGCCAGGAGAACCGTGATGCCGATCAGGCCCAGTTCTTCCGAGAGCACGGCAAAGATGAAGTCGGTGTGGCGTTCCGGAATGAATTCCAGCTGCGCTTGGGTGCCCTGCCCCCAGCCCTTGCCGAAAATGCCGCCCGAGCCTATGGCGATGGTCGACTGGATGATGTGGAAGCCTTTGCCGAGGGGATCGGATTCGGGGTCGAGCAGGGTCAGGATGCGGCTCTTCTGGTAGTCGCGCAGCAACGACCAGGCCAGCGGCGCCGAGGCGCAGGCGGCGACGAACAGCCCGGCGATGACCTTCCACGACAGGCCGGCGAGGAAGATCACATAGCAGCCGGCCGCGAACACCAGGATCGCCGTACCCAGGTCGGGCTGTTTGGCGATCAGGCCGACCGGCAGGACCAGGACCAGGGTCGCGACCGCATACTCGCGCAGGCGCAGCGTGGTCTCGTGCCGCTGGAAGTACCAGGCGAGCATCAGCGGCATGGCGATTTTCATGATCTCCGAGGGCTGGATACGCATGAAGCCGATATTCAGCCAGCGCCGCGCGCCCTTGGAGATATCGCCGAACAGTGCGACGGCGATCAACAGCAGCACGCCGATGACGAACACCGGCAGCGCGAAGTGCATCATCTTCTGCGGCGGCACCTGCGCCACGAGCCGCATCACCACCAGCGCCACCAGCATGTTCAGCGCCTGGGAAGCGAGCCGCTCCGGCGATGCCGAGGCCAGCACCAACAGGGCGTAACCGAGCAGCAGCGCGGCCAGGGCCATCAGGGGAGGGTCTATCGGGGCAACTAGCCTCTGCCAGAGATTGCGGAGCATCAGCGCCTATCCCCCCAGAGGACGGCCTGTCGATGGAGATACCCGGACGGGTACGGCGCGCGCATCAATCCTCCTCCGCGTCCGTCTCGTCGGCCGGGGCCGGGGTCTTGGGCCGCTTGCCGAGGAGGTAGTAGTCGAGCACCTGGCGGGCGATCGGCGCCGCCGCCTGGGCGCCGAAGCCGCCGTTCTCCACCAGCACGGCCAGGGCGATCCGGGGCTGCTCGGCCGGGGCGAAGGCAATGAACAAGGCGTGGTCGCGCATCCTTTCCTTGACGTGACCCTCGCTGTATTTCTCGCCCTTGAGGCTGTACACCTGGGCCGTGCCGGTCTTGCCTGCGGAAACGTACTCCGCCCCGACGAAGGCGCGCGAACCCGTGCCTTCCTTGTTCACGCCGACCAAAGCCTGCTTGATGATCTCGATGTTCCCGGGCTTCAGGGGGATCGTCCGCAGGGGCCTGGGTTCGACCGGAATGGCGGCGCCGGTCTTGGTATCTGCGACGAACTTGACGATATGCGGACGGTACATCACACCGTTGTTGGCCAGGGTCGCCATCGCCTGAGCGAGTTGTATCGGCGTGTAGGCGTTGTAGCCCTGGCCGATGCCGATCGAAATGGTTTCGCCGGCGTACCAGCGCTGCTGATCGGGGCGCTTGAAACGCTTCCGCTTCCACTCCTGGGAAGGCAGCACGCCTTCCGATTCGCCTTCGATGTCTATCCCCGTCCGCTGCCCGAAGCCGAACTGGCGCATGAAGCCGGCGATGCTGTCGATGCCCAGGTCATTGGCCAGCATGTAGTAGTAGGTGTCGCAAGACTCCACGATCGACTTGTACATATTCACGCTGCCATGCCCGCCCTTCTTGTCGTCGTGGAAAACATGGCCGCCGAAGTTGTAGTAGCCAGGGTCGAAGATGGTCTGTTGCGGCGTCCGCTTACCGTTTTCCAGCGCGGCCAGTGCCATGTAGGGCTTGAAGGTCGAGCCCGGCGGATAGGTGCCGTTCAGGGCGCGATTGATCATCGGCTTGTCGAGCGAATTATTGAGCGCATCCCAACTCTGCGTATCGATGCCATCGACGAACAGGTTGGGATCGAAGCCCGGCATCGAGACCAGGGCCAGGATCCCGCCGGTGGCCGGCTCAATGGCGACCAGCGCGCCGCGCCGGTCGCCGAAGGCCTGCTCGGCTACTTCCTGCAGCTTGGCATCGACCGTCAGCGTCAGGTTGTTGCCGGCCACCGGCGGAATGCGCGAGAGCACGCGCACGGCTCGGCCGCTGGAGTCCACCTCGACCTGCTCGAAACCGGTCTGGCCGTGCAGGTCGAATTCGTATTTCTGCTCCAGCCCGGACTTGCCGAAGTGCTCGGTACCGCGGTAATTGTCCTCCATGTCCCGCTCCTCGATCGTGGTCAGATCGCGGTCGGTGATGCGGCCGATGTAACCCAGCAGATGTGATGCCGATTCGTTGAACGGATATTGGCGGAACAGCCGGGCCTTGACGTCCACGCCGGGAAAACGGTAACGCCGGGCGATGAATTTCGCCACTTCCTCGTCGGAAAGCCGGTTCCTGATCGGCAGCGACTCGAAGTTCCGGCTTTCTTCCAGCAGCCTCTTGAAACGCTTCCGGTCCTTGGCCTGGATCTCGATGACCTGCTCCAGTTCATCGATGGTTTTCTCCAGGTCGACGACCTTGGAGGGCGTGATCTCCAGGGTGTAGGCCGAATAGTTGCGCGCCAGCACGACGCCGTTGCGATCGATGATCAAGCCACGATTGGGCAGAATAGGTACCAGGGAGATGCGGTTGTCCTCGGCGCGCGTTTGGTAGTACGAGTGCTGAAACACCTGCAGCCAGACGAAGCGGGCGAACAGAACGACGAAGGCGAACAGGACGAAGCTGCCGGCACCGGTAAGGCGCCGACGGAAGTAGTGCAACTCATCGTCCGCGTTCTTGAATTCCATTTATATCGGTCTGTGGACATCTTTTTCCGTAGCCCGGTACTGCGGGATCAGCAGCAGATAGGTAAGCGGGTACCACAGCGCACTGGCGGTGAAACTGGAGAGGAAGTAGAGCACACCGGGAAAGGGGGCGCCGGCCATCATCCTTGCCGCCAACATCAACAACTGCGCCCCGAGCAGCAGCGGCAGGATATGCAGCGCCTGCTGCGACAGCGGAAACCAGAGGATGCGCCGCGACAGGCCGCTGGCGGCAAAAGCGAGCAGGACATAGGCGAGCGAGTGCTGGCCCATGACGCTGGCGGCGCTGACGTCCATCACGATGCCGAGCATAAATGCCACGCCCATGCCGACCTTGAACGGCTCGCGGACAGACCAGAAAGCCAACGTCAGCGCGACAAAATCCGGCAGGCCGGTCAGCCGGCCGAAAGGCATCATGTCGAGGAACAGCGCCGCGATGAAGGTCAGGAAGATGAACCAGGCCCTGACCGGCAGCAGGATGCGATTCGATGAATGGGTCGGCTGCATTATCTCCTGCCCTTCCTGCCCTTGCCGGGCTTGGCTGCTTTTTCCGGCTCAGGCGGCTGCGCCGGCAGCGCCGCACCTTGCCCCAGCACCAGTACCTGGTCATGGTTTTCAACGCCGGCGATCGGCTGGCAAAGAATATGGGCGAAGGCGTAGGTCGTGTCGCGATCCACCTTCATCACCTTGGCCACCGGCAGGCCCGCCAGATAGATGCCGTCGAGACCGGAGGTCACCAGCAAGTCGCCGACCTGGACATCGGCATTGGCGGCGAGAAAGCGCAACTCCAAAGCGCCGGCGCCGTCGCCGAAGATCACCGAGCGCAGGCCATTCCTGACGATCTGGACCGGCACGGCCTGATCCTTGTCGGTGATCAGGGTCACCTCGGAAAGCAGGGTGAAGACCCGCGTCACCTGCCCGACGACACCCTGCTCGTCCACCACGATCTGGCCGGTGACGATACCCTGTTGCGCGCCGGTGTCCAGAATCATCCGTCGGGCGAAGGGATCGCGCGCCGAGTAAAGGATTTCGGCAACCCGGCTGGGCACGGTCTGGCGCTGCTTCATGTCGAGCAGCGCACGCAGACGCTGGTTTTCCAGTTCCAGATGTTCCTGGCGCAGCAGCCGGTTGGCGGTATCGAGCTGCCGGCGGCGCAAGGCGGCGTTTTCCGACTGCAGGCTCGCCAGACTGGAGAAGTACAGGCCCGCGTTATCTGTGGCTGCCACCGGCAGGTAGGCCATGCGCTGCAGGGGATAGACGAGCAGGGCCACCGCCTGGCGCGACCACTCCAGGGTGTGGAAACGCAGATCGAGCACCAGCAGCAGCAGCGACAGGGCGAGGAACAGAGCCAGCCGCGCGAGAGGCGCCGGGCCGCGTTTGAAAAACGGTGGCGGCTGTTGGCCGACGACGGACATCAAGGAAGTTTCGCCTGCTCCGCGGAGATATGCATAAATGGATGAACCTGCAAGCGGCGCGGGATCTCCCGCACCTCTGCCACCCTACTCGGGGCAAAGCCTATTCGTTCGCGAAAATACTACCCAATTTGTCCATCTTTTCCAAAGCCAGGCCCGAGCCGCGGACGACGCAGGTAAGCGGATCCTCGGCGACGATCACCGGCAAGCCGGTCTCTTCCATCAGCAGCCGGTCGATATCGCGCAGCAGCGCGCCGCCGCCGGTCAGCACCATGCCCTTCTCGGCGATATCGGCGCCGAGTTCCGGCGGGGTCTGCTCCAGCGCCGATTTCACCGCGCTGACGATCTGGTTCAAGGGATCGGTCAGCGCCTCGAGAATCTCGTTGGAGGAAATAGTGAAACTGCGCGGGATGCCCTCGGCC
>CAILCO010000079.1 GCA_903832735.1 uncultured Sterolibacterium sp. | reverse complement strand
GGAAGTCCCTACGCCATCGTGCCCAGTGCTGCCTCGGGCAGCGGCTTTAGCGCCAGCAACTATGCGATCACCTACATCAACGGCAGCCTGTCGGTCACGCCCGCACCATTGACCGTGACCGCCAGCAATGCCACCAAGATCTACGGTCAGGCCCCGACGCTCTCGGCCTTCTCTTCGATCGGTCTCATGAACGGAGAGACTATAGGCAGCGTCAGCGAAACCAGTGCCGGCGCAAGCGCCACCGCCAGCGTTGCCAGCAGTCCCTATGCGATCGCGGCTAGCGCTGCTGCGGGAGGCAGTTTCAGCGCCGCCAATTATGCGATCACCTACGCCAGCGGTAGCCTGTCGGTGACCCCCGCACCGCTGACCGTAACCGCCAGCAACGCCACCAAGATCTACGGCCAGGCACCGACGCTCTCGACCTTCTCCTCGATCGGTCTCATGAACGGCGAGACCATAGGCAGCGTCAGCGAAACCAGTGCCGGCGCGAGCGCTACCGCGAGCGTTGCCAGCAGTCCCTATGCAATCGTTCCAAGCGCTGCCTCGGGCATCGCCTTTAGCGCCAGCAATTATGCGATCACCTACGCCAGCGGCAGCCTGTCAGTGACCCTCGCACCGCTGACCGTGACCGCCAGCAACGCCAGCAAGATCTACGGCCAGACCCCGACGCTCACAGCCTTCTCCTCGATCGGTCTCATGAACGGCGAAACCATAGGCAGCGTCAGCGAAACCAGTACCGGCGCGAGCGCTACCGCGAGCGTTGCCGGCAGTCCCTATGCGATCGTGGCTAGCGCTGCTGCGGGGGGCAGTTTCAGCGCCAGCAACTATGCGATTACCTACATCAACGGCAGTCTGGCGGTCACGCCGGCACCATTGACCGTGACCGCCAGCAACGTCAGCAAGCTCTATGGACAAACCCCGACGCTCACGGCCTTCACTTCCAACGGCCTGAAGAACGGCGAGACCATAGGCAGCGTCACCGAGACCAGTGCCGGCACCGCCGCGAACGCCGGCGTCCCGGCAATGCCCTATCCAATCGCGGCGAGTGCTGCCGCCGGCGGCAGCTTCAGCGCCGCCAACTACACCATCTCGTATGTCAATGGCAGCTTGAGCGTCAGCAAGGCGCCGCTAACGGTCACTGCCGACAACCAGAGCCGGTTCTACAGTGACGCCAATCCGACACTGACCACGACGGTAACGGGCTTTGTCAATGGCGAGAGCGCGGCCACTGCCGCGGGCTACGGCGGCTCGGGCGGCGCCAGCACTCTGGCCACAGCGAACACCCCGGTGGGCACGGCAACGATCAGCGCCTCGACGGGGACATTGACGGCAAACAACTACACCTTCAGAAGCCTCGTAGATGGCACACTGACCATCAATCCGCTCGCTCCGGTGATCGTGATACCGACCATGACGCCGCCATTGCCGGGGGCATCTTCGGTCACGCTCTCGCCGAGCACGTTGACGAACACTGCAGCGACCAGCAGTTCAACGAACACCCCAACACCAGCCTCAGCACCGGCCTCATCAGCGACGGCTGCACCTGGTCCGTCGTCTCTCGCTTCGGTCGCAGTTACCAGCTCGGCAACGCCGACGATGGTGGCCGCTGTGCCCGACATCGTCTTGCCGGCTACAAGTTTGAGCGTAGCTGCGAATGGACAGGGGGGTATCTCCGTCTCCGGCAAGGCGGCTCCGGGCGAGTTGGTTACCGTCACCTTCGCTGACGGCTCTAAGGGTTTGGCGGTAGCCGCAACCGACGGCAGCTATACCGTCAAATCGAGCGGCCCGCAAACCGATCACAAGGTGAAGGCCGTTGCGAGCGCTCGCGCCGGCAACGTCGCCGTGGCAGTCGCCACGCCAGCGCCTCCGCCAACACAAGTCGCGTCGAGCGCGCCGAAACTGACTGCGACGGCGCGAGCGCCGACCCCAGCCTCGCCCACGCCCACGCCCGGCAACGCACTGGCAACAATCACCCCGGCCGCCTCGGTCGCAACAGCGAAGGCGCCAACCGCAGCTTCGGCTGCGATGAGTTCGCCTGCCGCCGAGTCCACCTCCGCCCCTGCCCCGGGAACGATCCGCTTCGTGCAGCAGTCGATTGCTGGCAGCGCCAATCCGATCGTTAGCGTCAACTTGCTGGTCGATGCCCAGGTCAGCCGTGCCATGTCGAGCGGCTTGCCTGCAAATCAGGCAGCTCGCGCGGGCAAGGCCTTTAGCGAGGTACTGGTCAAGCAACTCAGCATGGGCGTTCCCGCCGCCAAGGCTGCGGAAAACGCCCAGAAGGTGTTCCAGGCAGAGGCCTCATTCCCGGCACCAAAATCGCCGCAGGAGGCCGCGATCAAAAATCTCTCCTCAACAGGACAGAACATCAACACCACGCTGATCGCACTGGCCAGCGCCTCGACAAGCGACGGTACTGCCGCCTTCGACAGATCCCTGGCCGTCGCGCTGGCCAAGGGCGAGAGCTTCGGCGATGCCGTCAAGAGTGCTCAGCAGGCCGTAAAAGCCGCCGAGAACCTGGCCAAGGCCGACAACTCGCCGCGCAGCGTGCTGGCTGCCGGCGGCAACAAGGCCATCGGGCCGCTGGCCAAGCAATCCGCGGCCTTTCAGAAGTCCCTCAGCAGTTTACTGGCCAAGGGAGTGTCACTGAAAGTGGCGCTGGCAAGGGCCAAGCAGAACGGCCAGGGCAGCGATGCCGCCGCCAGACGCGATGCCACCAACCCTTCGGCAGGACTCTCCCGCGGCGAATTCGCCGCGCTTGCCGACAAGCCCGCCGGGGGTTCATTCAGCAAGATGCTCAGCGCGGCCCTGGCCAAGGGAATCTCGGCTCAGGAGGCCTGGGCCCGGGCCGCAGAGATCGAGGCCTACGAGCAAAAGCTCATAGCGGCCGAGCAGAGCAGCCCACTCTCGGGTCTTGCCAATGGCGGAGGGACAGCACTACCCAAGGAAGCGCCGGGATTCGATCAGGCGCTGGCCAGCGCCCTCTCCCGGGGTGAGTCGCCCAGCGATGCTATTGCCAGCGCAAGGCGGACACTGGCCAAAGTGCCGGCAGAGGTATTCAATCCATCGACGGCGCTGGCCTCAGGCAAGAATACCGATACCCTGCTCAACTCTCCGGGCAACAGTCCTATCTTCAAGACCGTTCTCGCCGCGGCGCTGATCAAGGGCTCGCCCATCGACAAGGCGCTGGCGGAGGCCCGTGCCGCCGAAGAGACGAACGCTTTCCACTTCGCTCTGCCCGCGCAAATGGCCAAGACCAAGGTCACTGTCACACTGGCCAACGGCGAGCCCCTGCCGCCGTGGCTCCATTACCTTCCTGAAACAAAGAGCTTCGTCGCCTTCAACGTGCCCGAAGGCGGTTTCCCGGTCAAAGTCCTCGTCAGCGGCGCGGGACAGCAATCCTCGGTCACCATTTCCGAACACGTAGGCCCGATCAGGACTACCTCAATCAAGCGTTGATGGTTTTTCGGATGCGCTCCGAATTGCCAGAAACTGCCACCAGGCCGCTTCGTACTGAGGGTATCGCTTGGTGAGCGACAGCTTCCAGTTTAAATGGATGGGCGACAGCAAAGGGCACAGATGGTGAGCTGACCTTTTCGGGAAGCTGCCGCTCGGTGACGATTGACAGGTATTTCGATCGGCAACCTGCGAGCGGCAGCAAACAGCATCAAGCCTCAGAGCGTAACCTCGGCCAGTAAGAGACACTGGCCCTTGAACAGCGAATGAGTGCGACTGCATCGCCGCCACCGGGGATAGCGTTTCGCTTGGATGGTAATCTCGCGACAGTTCCCGCTAGGGATGAGCGCGTTGAGGACCCTCGCTGCAATTTTCGGATAAACCATTGAGCCCCTGCTGTTCATGCGCGAAGCTTACTCGGCGGGGTTCTGTTTCGCTCACTGAAACGACGAAGATGCTGTCAAAGTCGCTATCGCCCCAGCGCGGCACCTCATCCGGGTTCCCGCCTAAGCGGGTCAGTAAATGTCTGGCCAGGGATTCGCCCCAGTGATGCTCCCAGGCCACAACATGAATGCCCTTAGGTGCTGTCAGGATTTTATTAGCCAATGGTTCTATGTCGGATATTCCCCATTCGACATTGACTGGCAGACCGGCCCGGATCGCCAGCGGTTCGATGGTTGCCAGCGGCCTGACATAGGCGTAGGGAATTCGCTTATCCAATTTTTTTAAAGCAGGATTGGGCGCATATATTGCTGTCGGATTTCCGTAGCGGGACAACAGCAATGGGGCGAGTGCGAGCGAACGATTTAGGCCCTGGCAGGTTATCTGCCCCAGGCCCTCGGCTGGCTTCTCGCCATGACGCACGATGACGATAGTCGTGTCTGCCTGGACTGACGAGATCGATATCGCCATCGATGCTAGTGCTAGAAACTTGATACCTGTTGAGCATTTCATCTGCTTCCCCTCTCAGCCAAAAAACCTTGGCAAGAAAAACGGCTAGCCTAAGGTTTCCTGAACAAAATACGGCAGACATCTATCTGCCTGCAAGTCCAGTAGCCACAGGTTTATCCTGGTACTGAAGATCTCAGTACGGCCAACGCCAGCCACTGGCCCCTCTTCCCCATTCCTGACGCTGGCGCTACACGATTACGCGGGAGCAGGCACTGGGTCGGTGTTCCCACTTATTCTCACCTGGGCGGCAGGTATGCAGCGATACCGGACTCTAGGCAACAAACCAGCCAATAAGTCGCCTTAAGCGGCTTCGTGCTTTGCCCCACCCAGGTAGGCGGCAATCACCTTGGGATCCGACAGGACCTCCTTCGGCGCACCGTCAGTCAGATACTCGCCATGGTTGAGCACATACAATCGGTCGGAGAGATCCGCCACCATCTGCATGTCGTGTTCGACCCAGATCATAGGTATGCCGGTTTCGTGTTTGATGCGCAGGATGAACCGGGCCAGGTCCTCTCTGGCATCGCGGTTGAGTCCCGCCGAAGGTTCGTCGAGCAAGAGCACCTTCGGTTCCAGTGCCAGGGCGCGGGCAAACCCGGCCAGCTTCTGTTGCGCGAACGACAATGACGCCATCGGCCGGTGGCGAAACGCGGACAATTCGACGAAGTCCAGAATCTCCTCGACGCGGCGCCTGTGCAGGATCTCCTGAGCCCGCACCGCCCGGCTGAACAAGGCCTCTCCGAACACCCCAGTGCGGATCCGCGCGTGCCGGCCGACAAGCAGGTTCTCCAGCACCGTCATGCCCTGGAACATCTCGCCATGCTGAAAGGTGCGCGCGATACCGAGCTGCGCTATGTGGTGCGGCAAGCGTCCGACAAGCTGCTGCTCGGCAAAGCGGATGCTCCCCCGACTGGGTCGGTAGATCCCGCAAATGCAGTTCAATACGCTGGTCTTGCCGGCACCGTTCGGACCGATCAATGCCAGCAGCTCACCGGCGCGCAAGGTCAGGGAGAGATTCTGCAGGACCGATAGCCCGCCGAACTCCAGGAACAAGTGATCCAGGGTCAGCGCGATCGGCGCCAAATCTTGCTCAGCCATACCATCTCCTGCTGCGCCGGTACTGCTTGACATCCCTGTAGTTGCGCCGTCCCGAGCCGCCTGCGCCGAGGTAAAACTCCTGGATATCCTGATGGCCGGTGAGTCTTTCCCGGTCGCCGTCCATGACGATGCGGCCGTTCTCGATGATGTAGCCGTAGTCAGCAATCTCCAGCGCGACGTGGGCATTCTGTTCGACCAGCAGGATGCTCAAGCCCAGTTCATCGCGTATCGCCCGCAGGCGTTCGGCCAGCTCCTCCACGATGATCGGCGCCAGACCGAGGGACAATTCGTCGACCAGCAGCAACTCCGGTCCGCACATCAGCGCCGCCCCTATCGCCAGCATTTGCCGCTCGCCGCCCGAGAGGTAGCCGGCCTGTCTGCCGCGCAGGCGGGCCAGCAGGGGGAAATAGGCATACACGGCCTCCTGCATCCTGCTCAAAGTGCTGCTCTGCCGGGGCGAATTGGCTTCCAGATTTTCCTGGACAGTCAGGTTCTCGAAAACCTTGTCCCGCTCGGGAACGAGCACGATGCCCATGCCCGCCACCTCGTGCGGAAATCGGTTGGCGATGTCCTTGCCGCAAAATCTTACCGTTCCTTCGCTGACCCTGGCGTCGTCGATCCCGAGAAAGCCGGAAATGGCCCGCAAGGTCGTGGTCTTGCCGGCGCCGTTATTGCCGAGCAGGGCGACGATCTGGCCGCGTCTCACCTCCAGGGTCACACCCTGGATCGCGGTGACCACCCGATGGTAGCTGACCTCGAGTTTATCCACCTCGAGGATCGCTTTGTCCTTCAGCGTAGCAGGCGTGCTCATCGATTACTTTCGCATCAACTGCTGCTTGAACGGCCAGAGCAGGAAGTAGTTTTGCATTCGGCGCCAGATCCCGACCAGTCCCTGCGGCTCGAAGAGCAGGAAAGCGATCATCACTAGGCCGAAGGCGGCGTAATCCACCGCGAAGACCATTCCCGACCAGCGGGTGGGGATGGGCAGGATGGCCATGGCCCACTCGATGCCGTACGGAAAGAGCACGACGAAGGCTGCGCCCAGCAAGGCGCCGAGCAGGGAGCCCATGCCGCCGACGATGACCATGGCCACGTACTGGATAGAGAGAAACAGGGTGAATGCCTCGACCGAAACGAAGCCGCGGAAATAGGCAAAGAGGCAACCGGCCATCGCCGTCAGGCTGGAGCTGATGACGAAGGCGAGCAGCTTATGCGCGGGAACGTTGACCCCCAGCGCTTCGGCCACCGCTTCGCGGTCATGGATCGCGCGCCAGGCCCTGCCGGTTTTCGAACGCAGCAGGTTCGCCGCCAGGAGCAGCGTGCCGGCGCTCGCCGCGAGCAGAACGAAGTACCAGGCCTGGGCACTGTCCAGCACCCAGCCGAACAACACCGGCGGATCGATCACGATGCCGCTGGAGAAGCCCCGCTTGGCCTCGTATTCGCCGCCGAGGTAGGCGACAATGAAGTGCAATGCCAGCGTGCTGACGGCGAGATACAGACCGCGCAGGCGCAGCGAAGGCAAGCCGAACAGCAGGCCGAGCACAGCGCCGATCGCCGCCGAGGCCGGCAGCGTGACCCAGACCGGCGCGGCAAATTCCTTGAACAGGATCCCCGCGGTAAAGGCGCCCGCGGCCAGCAGTCCGGCGTGTCCCAGGGATACCTGGCCGGCAAATCCCGTCAGCAGCATCAGGGCGATTGCGCCGACGCTCGCGAGCAGGACCTGATTCGCCAGATCGAGAAGCATCTCTGTGGCCAGGAACGGGTAGATCGCCAGCCACGCCAGCAGCAGCCAGAGGCAATAGCGCTGGGTGCGCGTATCGATGAAACGCAGGTCCTGATCGTAATGAGTGCGAAAGTAGCCGCTCGAAGATGGCATGTCAGACCCTGTCGATTTCTTCCCGGGTGCCGAACAAGCCCCAGGGGCGGAAGATCAGCATCACGAGCAAAATGAAAAACGGCGCGACGTCGGAGAGCAGCGGATCTACATAGTTGATCAACAGCACTTCCGCCGTGCCGATGATCAGCGAGCCGACGAGCGCGCCGAGCAGGCTGTCCAGCCCGCCTACGAGGGTGGCCGGGAAGGCTTTCAGGCCTATCGTTACGATGGTCGTCTGCAGTCCGGAGTCGCAGGCGATGAGCATGCCGGCTATGCCGCCGGTAAAGGTCGCTAGGCCCCAGGCCAGCGCGTAGATGCCGTTCAGACGGATGCCGCGCTGCGCGGCGAGGAGCGGATTCTGGCCCGCCGCGCGCATCTGGATGCCCCAGCGGGTGTACCGCAAGAAAAGGAACAAGCCGCTATAGCACACCGCGGTGGCGATGATCAAACCGAGACTGGCGGCTGAAATCCGGGCGTCGCCGAAGACGCTGATGGAAGAATTGACCCAACCCAACTGTTCCATCGGGTAGTGCTGTTGCGCGCCCCAGGTCAGGGTGATCAGGCCGCGCAGCAGTATGCCCACGGCGATGGTGCACAGCACTGCCGCGAGCACCGACTCTCCCGTCATGTGGCGCATCAGAACGAAATAGATCGCGACGCCGACCAGGAGGGCCATGACCGAGGCGACGCCGACCGCCGCGAACGGATGCGCGCCGAAGGACGAAGCGGTCGCCAGCAGACCATAGGCGCCGAGCATCATGAATTCGCCATGGGCGAGATTGAGCACGCGACTGACGCGGTAGATCAGCACATAGCCGCAACTGATCAGCGCGTAAATCGACGCCAGGACGAGGATGTTGATGAGTGTCTGCATCGCAGATGAAGCCTGGACCGGGGCGCCGTTACGCGCCCCGGCGAGGCTACTTGACCACGTAACTGGTCCAGTCCTTGACCCTGGTCACTGCCTGTTTGGTCGTATCCCAGTGCCACACTCGGTAGTACTGCTGGGTGCGGAAATGATTGGACTTGGTCCATTCGATCGGCCCACCGCGCAGGCCCTTGGTATCCACCTTCAGGCTGCTCATCGAAGCCAGCACCTTCTCCGCCGTCGGTGGCCAGGCAGTAGCCCGCAAGGCCTGCTCCAGCACCATGCCGCTGACCCAGCCTTCGGCCAGTTGCTGCACCGGATAGGTGAGATTGGCTTTCTTCGCAACTTCGCGGATTTCGCTATGCACCGGTAGATTGTCCTGGAACAGGGCATTCGCGCCAACGACATAGAAGTCGCTATCTTTGACTCGGGCCAGGTCTTCTTCTGCCTGGATGTGCGCCCAGGCGATGTAGCGGCCGCTCCACCCGAGCTTGCGCAGGCCCTCGACGGTCTTGATCTCGGTGACCCAGGGCGCCCAGGAATACACCCAGTTGGCGCCGGCTTCCTTGAGCTTGGTGGAAAACGGCGTGTAATCCGGCGTCGGCGGCGGCACGATCTGCTTTTCCACCGGCGTCATCCCCAGCGTCTTGGACAGGCCTTCGGCGTAGTCGATCTCGCCGCGCGAGACGGGGATGGCCATGGCCACCAGCCCCAGTTTCACCGGCTCCTTTGCGGTCTCCTTGATGAAAGCCAGCGCCATCTGACTGTCGTACTGGGCGGCAAAAGAGGTCGAGCAGAACTGCAATTCCTCTGCGGGTGGAAACACTTCCTTGGGACAAACGGCGCCGGCAAAGAAAAGCGGCACGTGGGCGCGCTTGGTTTCGGCGATCACCGGGGCATAGGTCGATGAGGCGCTCGAATTGATCACCATCACCACATGGTCTTGGCTGAGAAACTTCTTGGCATCCGCAGCGGCCTTCGACGGCTCGCCCTGGTTGTCCTGGATCAGCAGCTTGATCGGTTTGCCATTAACGCCGCCGCGCAGGTTCACCTGGTCGATATAGGCTTTCATCGACTCGATGACCGGTGCGTAGGTGCCGGCGACCGGTCCGGTCAGGGCCCCGGTCAGGCCAACGACGTAGGCCTCCTGGGCAAGCGCCCAGGGTGTGCCGCCGATTCCCGCTGCCAGCAGCGCTAAGGTGACTAAGCTCTTGTTCATCGAATCTCCTCCTCTGTTGTGGAATCAAAACCTGCTTTTCTATGCCGCGACATCTCCGATGCTCTGTGCCAGGAGGCGGGCTTCATGATCGTCGTACATGGCCTCGACGAGTTCCTTGAATCGCTCGTACATCTGCTTGCGCTTGACCTTGCGCGTCGGCGTCACGGGTTCGCCATCCTCCTCAGGATCGAGCGCCTTGGGCAGAATGCGAAACTGCTTGATTTGTTCGACCCGCGCCAGTTGCGTGTTGCCGCGCTCGATTTCCTCGCGCAGCAGGGTCTCCACTTTCGGGTTGTGGGCCAAGCTGGTAAAGCCGGTATACGCGATGCCCTGGTCGCGCGCCCAGTCGGACACTGTGTCGAAGTCGATCTCGATCAGGGCGGTCAGATACTTGCGGGCATGGCCGAACACGGCGATCTCGGCCATGTAGGGACTGGCGCGCATGATGTTCTCGATATAGGAAGGAGAAATCGTCTTGCCGCCGTCGGTGACGATGAAATCCCGGATGCGATCGACGATGCGCAGGCAATCCACCCGCCATTCCCCGGCGTCGCCGGTATGGAGCCAGCCGGCCGCATCGACTGCCGAATGCGTGGCCTCTTCGTTGCGCCAGTAGGCGGAAAAAAGATCGGCGCCGCGCACTAGAATCTCGTTATCATCGCCGAGCGTGACTTCGACGTTGGCCGCTATCGTGCCGACGTCCCCTGGCCGCGGAAACGGCCCGCTCTGGCCGGAAATGATGCCGCCCGCGGTCTCCGTCTGGCCGTAGATTTCGACTACATTCACCCCCCAGATCTGCCACAGCGCCATGGTCTCGGGCGGCAGAGGTGCGCCGCCCGAAATCACCAGCCGCAGTTCGTCCAGCCCCATCTTGTTGAGAATCGGCGCGAAGGCCAGCGCATGCATCAAGCGATACGGCCATGCCAGCGCCTGGTCCCCGCTCCAGCGTCGCCGGGCAAAGGAGCGCCCGATGCGCATGGCGGCCGCGTAGCACAGCCGCTTCAGAGGCGAACTATTGCCGATCGCGACCACCGCCTGGGAGGCGAATTTTTGCAGATAGCGCGGCACCGCAAAGAGCATGGTCGGCGCAACCTCGTAGAACGTCGTCGGCATCTCGGCGAGGTTCTCCCCGAAGTGCGGCACCAGCGCGGATATCAGGGGCAAGGTGATCGCCGCATCGCGGCCGAGCACATGGCAAAGCGGCAGGAAGACCACGGTACGCTGCTCCTCCAGCGCCAGCATCGGGTAATGCTCCACCAGCGAATACGCCGCCGCCAAATGCGCACCGTGCTTGATCAGCGCGCCCTTGGGATTTCCTGTGGTGCCCGAGGTATAGACGATGAAAGCGGGATCCTCTGCCGAGAGTTCGCCGGCCATGATCTCCAGCGTCGAGATTCCGTCATCGTTTGCCCGCCCCCCCTCGGCGAGCAGTTCCACGAACGATTTCAAACGCCGGTCGTCGTAGCCGAACATCGCCGCGGTATCGATCACGACGATCCAGCGCAAGCCTTCCAGGCGATCCGCCAGCGGCAGTATCTTGTCGACATACTCCTGGTTTTCAGCGACGAACAGCAGCGCGCCGCCATCGCGCATCTGATACTCGACCTCGGCAGTCGAGGCTGTGGGATAAATGCCGAAGGTGATGGCCCCCGCCGCCTGGGCGGCCTGGTCCAGGATCAACCATTCCTCGCAGGGATCGCCCATGATCGCGACTCGGACACCCTTGACAACCCCCAGCGCCTGAAGCGACCTGGCGCAGGCAGCGACCATCCGGCAATAATCCAGCCAGGTGCGTTCGCGGTAGAGGCCGAGATGCTTGGAACGAAAGGCGACATCACCGGGGGTCAGCCGGCCGCGCTCCGCCAGGAGCAGGGGCGCCGTGCGCGTCCGGAGGGCCGAAAGGGAGGTGCGGAATGCCGACGAACCCGGTGCAATTTGCTTCACCTCCCCTCCCCTCCTTGTCCAGATCTTTTGGCAAATAATCTATCAATGTATAGATAGTGTCAAGGGAAAGTTCGGCTGCGCTTAGTGACCACACCGGCGCCGGCGCCGGCTACCGCGCCGGAGAGCGAACCGACGCCGTTGAGAATGATCTCTACGAAGTTCTTCTCGATGGCCGTGAGGGTGGCGCCGGGCTCCTTGCCATACCAGTCCACAGCGGCATTGCAGACGCCGAGCAAAGCCAGGGTGGCCAGACGGCAATTCAGGTCCGTGCGCATCACGCCGCTCGCCGACCCGGCTTCGAATATCTGCTGGATGATCAGTTCATAGCGGCGCGACAAACGGCCAATCTTCTTCCGCGCCGCATCCTGTAGGTGCTGGCGCTCGTTCAGGAATACCTTGACGTAGGAGTGCTTTTCGTCGAGCGACTGCAGGTGGTCGCGAATGATTCTGGCGATTTTCTCCGGTGGGGAGTCGGAAGACTTTGCCACGGCCTCCGCCTTTTCGATGAAACCTTCCACACCGCGCTGGCAAACCAGTTCCAGCGCCGCTTCCTTCGAGGCAAAGTAGTAGTACAGCGTCGCCTGGCGGATGTTCAACTGATCGGCGATCTCCTGCGTCGTCGCGCCGTGGTAGCCGCGTTCGGCGAACACCGTCGCCGCCGCCTCGACCGCTTCGTCGCCGCGCTTGCGCGGGTTGGCCGCCAGGCGCTGGCTGGCTGGCTGGCGGCTCGCAGCAGGCTTGGGCAATTTTCGCGGCGGCATTTGCAGACCCTGGACGATGGACAGGCGCAAGCTTAGCTGAAATACCTTGCCAAGCGAACAGTGACCGGGCCGAAAAAGGGAAAAGCCTGCCATTGAAATCTATTTGTTTATAGATATAATATTCGCAACGCAAACAGTGGTCGACCCCGGTTTGCGTCGGATCGCCCCCCACCCCAGCTCAGGAGCCGCCCATGAACTATCTTCGCAACATCTGGTACGTCGCCGGCTGGTCGGACGAAATAGCCCCCGGTGCGTGCCTCGAAAGAACCTTCCTGGAGGAATCCGTCGTCCTCTTCCGCACCGCCTCTGGCGCCGTCCAGGCGCTGCAGAACCGCTGTCCGCATCGCTTCGCGCCGCTGTCCATGGGGACGGTGGTGGGCGAGACCATCCAGTGCGCCTACCATGGCCTGCGCTTCGACGGCGCCGGGCAGTGTCGCCACAACCCGCACGGCGATGGGGCAATACCGCGTGCGGCCCGGGTCAAGCATTATCCGGTCGTCGAACGGCACAGCGCTATCTGGATATGGATGGGGACAGAGGAAAAAGCAAACGCGGATCTAATTCCCGATTTCGGCGTGATCGATGCCGAGAACAACTACGTTGGCAAGGACTATCTAGCGGTAAAGGCGAACTATCAGTTGGAGACGGACAACATCATGGACCTCAGCCACATCGCCTTTCTGCACCCCGACTCGCTGGGCAACGACGTTGTCCGCGAAGCAGAGACCGAGGTGATCCAGGACGGAAGCACCCTATGGTCGAAGCGCCAGACCTACCGCGAAAGGTTGCCGCCCGCACTCGAAGCGCATTATGGCTCGCCGCCAGGAACCTGGTGGGACCGCTGGTTTGATGTCCGATGGGACGCGCCCGCGGCCATGCTGCTATGGGTCGGCAGCCTGCCCGCGGGCACGCCGCGTACCGACCAGAGCAAACAGATTCCTTTCGTGCACCTATTCACGCCTGAGACTGATATAACGACGCACTACTGGTTCGCCACCAGCTATCCGCGATCGATGGGACCGCGCTACGAGGATCGCGCGAAGCGCGACGTTGCCTTCCTGCGGGCGCCCTTCGAAGCGGAAGATCTGCCCATGCTCCAGGCCCAACAGATGTCGATGGCAGGCGCGGAATTCTGGGACCTGAAACCGGTGCTCCTGGCTGGCGATGCGGCGGCGGTCCGAGCGCGACGGCTCCTCGACAAGCTGATCAAGGCCGAACAGCAAGCCGATCAGGCGGCCAAAGCCGGAACTTGACTCGGCTCCGGCTTGAATCTATTCTCCTATAGAATTTTTCGGATCGTTGGATTTTGTGGCCTTCGTCCGACCACCCTTGTGCGATCGGGCCACTGAGGGGAATTTTCACAGGAGCACGAAATGAGCGACATGAGCGAAAGGGAGCAACAACTGGTCGACTGGCTGGCCGACATGAACGAGGACGATGCCCTGGCCCTGGCCAAGGAGATGCTGCTGGAGGAGGGCGGCAGTCCCTTGCGCGTGTTGGAACTGTGCCGCTTCGCCATGGACATCGTCGGCAAGCGCTTCGAGGAAGGCGAGTACTTCCTGCCGGAACTGGTGCTCGCCGGCGAGATGCTCGAGACCATCGGCGCCATCGCCAAGCCGCTGATCAAGCAGGGCCCGG
>CAILCO010000078.1 GCA_903832735.1 uncultured Sterolibacterium sp. | reverse complement strand
GGTGTTTCCTCCCCCGCAGAAGCAACAGCAACAACCAAGTCAAAAGCAAAACCGGGGCAGCGCCGACCAGCTGTAGATGCAGTCACGTGTGCAGCCTAAACTCGGCAGGATTCTGTCTTGACTTCGGGGTCCACTTTAGGTAGCGCCTCGCTTCGACGAAGGTAGCGCCCGCCACGAAAGATTGCTATGTCTGGTCTGTCGAAACCTGGCGATGAGGACCGGGCCCCAACGGGCCTGCGGTTAGCCATTAAGAAGGCCGCCAGCCGGTTGCAAGACTGGTTCGTGATTCAACCGGTCGCTATCAGGCTGACGGTGCTGGTGATAGTTGTCCTGATCCTGGCCAGCGGCATCTATTCGATCACGATCATCCAAAAACAGGCGGCCGTGGCCGAGCAGGTCAAGACCATGACCGTTGCCGGGAAAGCCGGCGAGGGTGTGTGGACCTTCAACGACAAGCTACCCGTGGTGTTCGGCACCGGCTCGGTGCTGAATTTCCTGGAGACGAATCCGGTTGAGCGCATCACTGTGATCTACGAGCCACTGATGTGGAACGTATCTGAGCGCATCATTCTGATCGAATCGCAGGGCAAGCAGCACGCCTATTACCCCAGCGACATGGAGACCAGAATTTTCGCCAGCAAGGCCGTCAGTGCGCCGTGGGGTGCCAAGCTGGCTTTCATTCCGCGCGGCGAGCTCAGCGCCAGCGGCCGAGAATTGTTCGAGCGCTTGGACCAGCGCTTTGCCTCGGCCCGCCCGCAGTCCGAGAAGGACAGCTGGAAGGCTAACGTCAGCGGCGCGCTGTCGGTCGCGCTTACGCTCGGCGTGGTGGCCTTCCTCTACTTCCAGCTCAAGGGTCAGTTCAAGTCGCTGAAATTCATCGGGCCGGCGCAGGTGCAAGGCTCCATCGACGACTTGGTCGGCATGGACGACATCAAGGCCGAGGTGGCACAGATCAAGGACCAGTATCAGCGCCGCGCGGAGTATGCCGAATACGGCATCAGCAAGCCCTTCAATGTGATGTTTAGCGGCCCGGCGGGTACCGGCAAGACTAAGCTGGCCAGCTATCTCGCCAAGGAACTGCAGCTTCCTATTTTGTTTCACTCCGCTGCCAACCTGGAAACGGGCTTCGTGGCCGGCGGCTCGAACACACTCAGCCGAATCGTGGCCATGGCAAAACGGCGCAAGCAATGCATCGTCTTCCTGGACGAGGCGCAAGACCTATTCATGAAACGCGGCGGCCGCCGCAAGTTCGACGACGACACCGCGAACACGCTGCTGTCAGTGCTGGATGGCGTGCGCAGCAGCAACGAAGCCGAAATCATCTGGATCGTGGCCAGCAACTTCAACAGCGAAACCATGCAGATGGACGAGGCCATGTTGCGCCGCTTCCAGATGAAGGTGGACTTTCGCATGCCCAACTGGGAAGAACGGCTGTCTATCATCGGCCACTACCTGGGCCGGCGGGCCGACAAGGTTCTACCTGATCTGGACCTGCGCCACTTGGTCGACGTGACCGAGGGCCGCAGCCCGGCCGACCTGGAGACCATCATCAACCAGGCCGGCATCACGGCGGCGCAGATGGGCGAGATGATCGGTGGCGATACCCTGATGCAGGCCGCCGAGCGCGTGCTGGTGGGCAACGTCAACATCAACACCACTGCCGACCGAGAGCGCGACCGTCGCGTCATTGCCGTGCATGAATGGGGCCACTTTCTGGTGGACCTCGAGCACGAACGGAAGCTTACCAGCAGCAACTGGGAGCAGATCGTGGCCGACATGAAGACCATCAAAATTTCGCTCAAGGCCAACCCGCGCACCAACGCATTGGGCTTCGTGTTCCACAAACTGGGGGCCAACCTGCTCAAGACCAAGAGTGACATTGAACACGAAGTGCGTGTGTTACTCGGCGGAATGGCCAACGAGGAACTGTTCTTTGGCGAGGACGGCACGACCAACGGGGCGCACAACGACATCACCCGCGTAACGCAACTGTTGCACCACGCCGTGGGCGAGATGGGCATGTACCGCAAGACCCGCCTGAACTTCGGTGCGCTGGCCCATGACAATCACGGCGGGGGCGAAGTGGACGAGGAAACACGGAGCATCATGGAAGCACAGAGCGAGCGTCTGTACAGCGAAACCAAGGCCGTGCTGGCCCGCCACAAGCTGCTGACCGAGTACCTGGTCGGCAAGCTCCTGGCAGCCGATGAGATGAATCTGAGTGAGGCTCTGTTCGAGATTCGCAGCTTCGAGGCGGCCTGAAATACCTTCGACAGCGAGGTGGGAGAGTTCCACAGAGCAAGGGCGACGTCCCGGTAAAAGCTCAGCCAGCGACCCGTTGCCGCCGCTGGCGAACAATTCAGCCTGAGCTTCGCGGCGCTGACCTCGGCGACAATTTCCAGACATTTTGCACTATGTAAGATGGCGCACAGACGTCAACCTAGGCGAATGCTCAAATGGCTTCACTGACGCGTGCTCGAATATCCTCGCAGAGGGTGGGCAACGCGATGGAGATAGCTATGTATATCGGCGGCGGTGCACTCTTGATCATCATTCTTCTTATTCTTTTCGTACTGTAACCGGCTGGAAACTCGCGTCACTAAAACCCGGTTCGCACGAGCCTCGGCGCAGCGATTCTATTGGAACGGATCGCTGTCTTGGAAACCATCAAGCGAGGTTCATGAAGATAGTTGCTTGTGTCGGGTCCTGCTCAATTTGCTCGGTGGCGATTCGAAACTACGCCTAAACCTCAAGTGGTTTGTATGACGATTTGCGCAAGGTGGTTCGCCATACTAAGTGGGCCGGTTAAAGCCACCGAGTTCGCCATCATGCTGATCTGGTCCTCCGGGTTGCTTGCGCAGGATGCTCCGCAACCGCCCTGCTCAGTTTCTCCGCAACCGTTTTACGCGAAGAATGGAGATCAGTATCCGTCCGGCCGCCAGCACCTGTGAAGGATGAGCGAGGTGGTACAGACTCAGGCAGGCTGCCAGAAGTTTGGCAATAGGGAATCGAGATCGGCGTTGCGTGCCGAAGGCAGACGAGTGAGCACGTCTTGCAGGTAAT
>CAILCO010000077.1 GCA_903832735.1 uncultured Sterolibacterium sp. | reverse complement strand
CGCCTCGACCTTGGTGCGCCACTGCTGCCGATTCGCAGCCCGCTCCGTCGCCTTCATTGCCACCCTCCGATTTGAACATGACAGAGAGCGTGACAGTTTCAGCTATGCGATGGAATGTGCTGTCGGCCGGACGGATACGCCCATCGGCGTATGGGCTACGACACCCGGACGGAAATCACAGGACACGGCTTTCGAGCAATGGCACGGACAATTCTGCATGAAGAACTGGGACAAAAGCCGGAAGTGATCGAGCACCTGTTAGCGAACGCTGTATCCGATACCCTTGGTACGGCATACAACAGGACAACGTTTCTCAAGGAACGCCGGGCGATGATGCAGCCATGGGCCGACTATCTGGACAAGCGCAAAGCCGGGGCGGACGTGATACCGTTGCAAGGCAAATCGGGCCTGTAAGACGATCAGGGCGCCAAATCGGACTTAACCACGAAGCAGAGGATCGGGAGCGGGATAGTCATGCTGACAGCAGAGAAGAGAGCCTGGGCAGAGGGGCACAAAGCCGGGCAAATGAGGCAGCAGAAGGATAATCCCTACGAGCCGAATTCGGAAAATGGCCAGGCATGGCTGAAAGGCTACAGTGAGGGCACTGAACTGCCCCAGCTCAACGTTCCTAAACCAAGACAGTAACGGGTAGCGGGCAAGGTGGTAGCGACACCGATGCCTTAAAGCAATAGCCGATTTGGCCGCGTCTATCTCGACGGAGAGAAAAGCCGGGAACCCTTTGGCTCCCGCGCCGGACAACGTATAAACACGGTGCCACCGCCGCAATGAAGGTGACGCTATGTCCGGTAACGCACTTCCCGAAACCGGCTACATCCGGCTACCGGCTGTCCTTCGTGTAATTCCCGTAAGTCGTTACACCTGGTGGGCTTGGGTGAAATCTGGCAAGGCTCCAAAAAACGTCAAGCCAACCATGCCGAGAAGAGGTGACAGCCTTCCAGCATTGTTCTCACAACGCATGGATTCTGCCAAAACTGAGAAAATCTGAGAAATAGCGAATCGCGTCATCTGGCATGAGGATCGGGCGTTAGGTTAAGCGTGAGTAACTCACAAAGAACAAACCTAAAACTTTGAGGGGGGTAATTCAAATGAACAAATTGACGTTTGTAAAACAACTCGCCATCGTCGCAAGTATCGGTTTCGCTTCACAAGCATTCGGGCACGCCGGCACTAAGGCTGATCCGCTGCCAGCAGCAGCGGCGGCTAAGGGTGTCCCGCTGCCTGCAACCGGCAAATGCCCCGCTGGCGATGTCGAACTCTGGCATCGTACGACGGTTCCGAGCAATGCGCCTGCGCACCTGAAGGCTGCGTGCTACACGGCGGCAAACGCGAAGCTCGTAGAAGCTGAGTTGTATACCGGTGAAAAGGCCCCGGCTGCTGCTGCGAAAGGCCATGCTGGCACGAAGACCGACCCGCTGCCTTCGGCTGCTGGCCCCCTGGGTGTTGCGATGGTCGGAGGCAAGTGCCCTGCCGGCGATACCGCCCTCTGGCATCGTACGACGGTGGGCAGCAACGATCCGGCACACTTGAAGGAGGGCTGCTACAAGAAAGCTGTTCTGGCCAAGGTGCACGCCGAGTTGTATACCTCGGAAAAGAAATAAGCTGATCTAGCAGCAGCTAGTACCCCAGCCGTAACGCCCTGATGAAGGCCGTTGCGGCTTTTCTTTTGGGTGCGCGATGCTGAGCCAACAGAGCGCGCGGATGATATGTATCTACAGCCGGGCGTGGCTGCTCTGGATCAGTCGGTGTTCGGCACCGCAGTTGCCTTCAGGGAGGTAGTAGGCCAGCGCGTGTTCCACTTCGGATTGCGGTTCCAAATCAAAGGTTCTTTCCGCGCATGAGCGACAGATGGCAGTTGCTCTCGCCAATCGTTGGTGACCGGAAGCTATGGGACAGTAGAATTTCAACGGCAGCTTGCCATTAGCCAGATCAAGAACTCCACTCGCGTTTGGGTTATAGTTGCCCTGGACCGCAAGAGCTAGGGAAATCTCCATGCCACATTTTGAACGCGATGGCTACGCCATCTATTACGAGCTGCACGGAAGCGGTGCGCCGGTCGTGCTTCTGCACGGGATGAGTATGAGCTTTACCGGCAGCTATCGGACGTTCGGGTGGGTAGATTGGATTGTCGACCACGGGTTACAGGCCGTCGCCATGGATTTCCGAGGCCATGGCAAAAGCGACAAGCCGCACGATGTTTCGGCCTACGGCTCGACGGTTCTGGGTGGCGATGTATTGGCATTACTCGACCATCTGGGCATCAAGAAGGCCTCCCTCGTCGGCTATTCTCACGGAAGCGTCATTGCACTTCACTTGCTTCATACCGCGCCACAGCGCTTCGACAAAGCAGTCCTAATGGCTGCCGGCGACGGACTCATGGGGCTGCCCCCCTACGTGCTTTCGGAAGTGACTGCGCGCCTTGCGGCAGCGATCGAGCACGACACCGAGCCCGTCGACCTGCCCAGGCATGAGGCCGCATACTGGGACTTCGCGACGCACGGCTGCCGAGATCGCATCGCCGCTGCGGCGATGCTACGTGCCGAATATCCGCATTGCTCGCTAGCGGACTTGAGTCGGGCGACGATGCCGGTCCTGGTCGTCAGCGCCGAAAATGATCCGGTCGTCGGGCGCGGTTCTCGCCTTGCCGAAGCGCTACCGCGCGGCCGCTATCTGGAAATTCCGGGTGAAGATCATTTTCAGCTGGCCACCAGCGACTACGCAAAGAACGAAGTATGCTGGTTTCTCGATACTCGCCAAGAAGGCCAGTGACGAGAGTGCTGCAGCAACCTGAGATGCGATATGCAAGTGTCTATTTTCGGTAGTTGCTAGCCGACTGTTCACCGGGATCCTGGCCATTTCTCCTTTGCCGAAGCCAAACGCAAGGGCGAGCGCCTACGTGGTGCTCGCTGCGGGATTCCTTATCATGTTCATCGGGGGTGGGGCGCGTTTTGCCATCGGTCTGACGCTGCGGCCGATGGTCGACGAGCTGGGCTGGGAGCGCAGCCAAATAGGCATGGCCGTGGCGGTATTCCAGGTCATCTCCGCCGCCACCATGTACCTGGCCGGCACCCTCGCCGACCGCATCAGCCTGCGCCTGATTATCGGCGGCGGCCTGGTGCTGAGCAGTGTCTCAATTGCGCTGATGAGCCTGGTTGCCGCACCGTGGCACGCCGTTGTCGTTTATGGGGTGCTCTTTGCCGTGGGCAATGGCGCGGCATCGGTCGCGCCAGTCGGGGTCATGGTGACACGCGCTTTTCCCGCGCGTACCGGACTCGCAAACGCCGCCGCGTCCTCCGGCATGACCGTCGGACAATTGGTGATCATCGCCGTGCTTGCCGCCGTGCTCGTTACGATCGGCTGGCGCTCGGTGTTCGTCTGGCTTGGCGTCGCCTTTCTGCTCGTGCTGTTTCCCGTGCTCGCAGCGATACCCAGGGCGAGCGATGGCAACACCCGCTCGGTCAGACCGCCGCCGAGCGGCTTGTCGGTCGCCATGGCGGCGCGCACGAGGCAATTCTGGCTGCTCATCCTCGTCTATGCCGTCTGTGGCTTCGGTGATTTCTTCGTGACGACGCATGTCGTCGCCTTCGCCCAGGACCGGGGCATCAGCGCATTGCTTGCGGGCAACCTGCTGGCTCTGATGGGCCTGACCGGCCTCCTGGGCGTGATGGTGGCAGGTTACTGGAGCGACCGAAGCGGCCCGGTGTGGCCGACTGCGCTTAGCTTCGCGGCACGAGTAGGCGCGTTTGCATTAGTGACTTTCGATCAGTCGCCGTTGTCGGTTGCCATCTTCGCACTGGTGTTCGGAGTGACCTTCCTGATTACCGCCCCGCTGACGGTCATCTTCGTGCGCGACAGTTTCGGTACCCGGAATCTCGGTGCCCTTACCGGCCTGATTACGATGGTGCACCACATCTGCGGCGGCATTGGCGCCTATCTCGGCGCCAGAATCTTCGACGCGACCTACGGCTACCGTATCGCGTTCATCATCATGCTTATGGCCTCAGCCGTCGCCCTGTTGCTGACGCTTTCGTTGCGCAAGCCGCAACAGGCGGCGTAGCAATCGATCGGTGGCAACCTGGCGGCGGATGCTCGCCGCCGCCGGGAGGTTCGTGATCGACGACCGCCGGGCGCTAGCACCTGCTTCGCTGGCACAAGTGCCCTGGCTTGCCCCCCGGGCAACTACGGGCTCTAGATTTCTATCTCCATGCCCTCGCGGGCGAGGCTGACCACGGGATCGTTCGGCCCGAGCGAGCAGTGCGAGAGAGCCTCGTCGAAAGCATGTTCCAGATCATCGTCGGCGCGGGTCGGTTCGTGGTGGGTGCAGATCAAGTGCCTGGCACCGCAGCGGCGGGCGAAGGCTATCGACGCGCTGAAAGTGCCGTGACCCCAGCCGCGCTTGTCCTGGTATTCGGCGTCGGTGTACGAGCAGTCCGCGATCAGCAAATCGACCCCGCGTACTGCATCATCAACCATGCGCTGCTTTTCCTCGATCAGCATCTGATACTCGTTGAAATCCTCGTCACCCGGTTCGTAGATGTTGAAATAGGGCTCGTGATCGCCAGTGAAGAATACCGACTTGCCGTTGCAGTCTATGCGATAGCCGAGATTGACGACCGGATGGTTGAGTATCGAATTGGTCACCATTGCGTCGCCAATCCGGACCGATGCGCCGACCTGAAGATTTTCGTACTCGATCTTGGCGCGCATTTCCACTTCGCGCACCGGGAAATAACTGTATTGCAACTGTACCTCCATTGCCCGCTCGATGCCGGCGCCGGTGACGACATCCTGAGCGCCAAAAATACGTACGGCATTGCCGGGAATATACAGCGGCGAGAAAAAAGGCAGGCCCTGGATGTGGTCCCAATGGGTGTGGGTAATGAAGATATTGGCCTCGATCGGCAGTTTTTTGAGCAGTGCCTGGGCCAACGCGAAGAGGCCGGTGCCGGCATCGAGTACGATCAAACCGCCCGCGTCCGTTCTCACTTCTATGCAGGTGGTATTGCCGCCGTAGCGGACGGTTTGTGCTCCCGGCGAGGGAATGGAACCGCGCACACCCCAGAAGCGGATCTTCATGATGCTCTGCCCGCCTGGGCGAAACCCCTGGCCTCGGCGATCAGCTTGTCGAGGTCGCCGAGGGATGCAATCACCCGGTCGAGGTCGGGTCCAAAGCGTTGGGGATTGATCGGTGCCTCGCCTTCCCGGTAGGGATGCTCGGAGTCGCCTTGATTCGACAGCCTGCTGATCAGGTCGGCCATGCGCAGGCAGTCGCTCATCGCCGAGGCAGGCGCTGCGGGCGAATGATGGTTGCGGATGCACTCGACCAGAGGCGCCGGAAATTGCCACTTGGCGGCGAGCATCGCCCCGACCAGCGTATGGTCGGCGCCGATCAGCGCTTGCTCCGCATGGTGCGAGGACAAGCCCGTTTCGGCGGCGCACCGGGCGAGCACTTGTCCGAATTGTTCGGGCTTGAACCGGGCGAAAACGATCTTGCCGAAATCGTGCAGCAATCCGGCGATGTAACAGTCGCCGGGATCGGCCTCGCCGTTCGCATAGAGTGCGCACAACTGGCGGGCAAGGGTCGCCGTGGTGAGCGAATGCAACAGGTAACGGTCGATATCGAATCCAGCGGCATTGCTGGCCGGCAGGATGCCGATGGCGGCGATCGACAGCGCGAGGTTCTTGATGGTGTTCACGCCGAGATAGACCACCGACTGGTTGATCGAGGTGATCTTGGTGGGCAGGCTCAATTGGGCGGAGTTGATGACCCTGAGCACCTTCAGCGTGATCACCGGATCCTTTTCGATGATGCCGACCAGATCCTTCGGACTGCAGTCGACCCTTCTCGTCAACTCGAGAATTCTTTGCACGCTTTTCGGGAATGCCGGCATGCGCTCGACGACGATACCCAGTTCCCTTTCAATCTCGATTGCGTTCTGCGTCATGATGGCTGATCGGGCCGGACAATTCCCGGCTAGGGTTTTCCCTTCAACAAGGATTTGAGGTCGGCAAAGGGGTTGAAGGTTGCGCCGGTTCCGGGTGCGCCCTCGGATCGCTCGCTCGGGCGTCCGCTTTGCTCAAGATGCCTCGAGTGCTCGTTGTCATGGCAGTATACGCAGAGCAGTTCCCAATTGCTGCCATCGAGCGGGTTGTTGTCGTGATTGTGATCCCGGTGATGGACGGTGAGTTGTTGAAGGTTGGTGCGGGTGAATTCGCGGGTGCAGCGTCCGCAGATCCAGGGGTAGATCTTCAGTGCCCGCTCGCGGTATCCCTGGTCGCGCAGTTCCGCGTTGCGCCGCGCCGCGGCGACGACCTGATCCAGGCGTTGCGGCGTCTTGTTCATGATTTACGCTGACGTTCTCCGATATTTTCGACAACAGCATCATAATGGAATTTCGCTCGTCCGGCTTCGCCGCCGTCTTGCTATGACCCGGGCGCGCTGAGCTTTTGCCTAAGGCCCGGCTTGGCCTTATAGTGGCGCTTTCAGTCATCTTCTCGGCGTCTTTCGGACTGATCAATTCTCTTCGAGCATACCTCATGAAAACATCCGGCCGCCGGGCCATCGCCTTCTGGCTCTTCGCGTGCTGCTTCATGGTCCTGGCGACCCTGGTCGTCGGCGGCGTGACTCGTCTGACCCATTCCGGGCTGTCCATCGTCGAATGGCAACCTATCGTCGGTACGATGCCGCCGGTCTCGCTATCCGACTGGCAGGAGGTGTTCGGCAAATACCAGCAGACACCTGAATATCAGCAGGTCAACCACCAGATGAGTCTGGCGGAATTCAAACCCATCTTCTGGCTGGAATATATTCACCGCCTGCTCGGTCGGAGCATCGGCGTGGTGTTTCTATTGCCCTTCCTGTACTTCATCTGGCGACGGCAAATCGATGCCGAACTCGCGCCAAAACTGGCGGGGATCTTCGTCCTCGGTGCGCTTCAGGGCGCGATGGGCTGGTACATGGTGAAAAGCGGGCTGGTGGCGGACCCGCGCGTCAGCCAGTATCGTCTGACCGCACATCTGGGCCTGGCTTTCATCATCTTTGCCGCGATGTTCTGGGTGGCGCTCGGGGTGCTCGCCGAGCGCCAGAGCGCCCGATTGCAACGTGGCGGCGCGAGATTGCGCTCGTTGCAGCGGCTCGCCGCATGGCTGGCCCTGGTCGTGTTGCTCATGGTCTTGTCCGGCGGCTTCGTCGCAGGCCTGCATGCCGGCCTTGCCTACAATTCGTTTCCGTTGATGTACGGCCATTTCCTGCCGCCGGACCTGTTCGCGCTGACGCCAGGTTTGACGAATTTTTTTGATAATCCGACGACCGCGCAATTTGATCACCGCCTGATTGCCTGGCTGCTGGTCATACTGGTGCCATATTTCTGGCTCAAATCGCGGCGTACGGACCTCGGCCGGGAGGCGCGGCTGGCCTGCCACCTGCTGCTGCTGTTGTTCGCTTTGCAGTTCGGCCTGGGCATCATGACCTTGCTGCTGGCAGTGCCGGTACCGCTTGCCGTCGCGCACCAGGCCGGCGCGATGATCCTGTTTGCGAACCTGCTCTGGCTCAATCATCTGTTGCGGCTGAAAGCGGCGTAAAAAAACCCGCCGGGCGGCGGGTTCTGGCGCGATCAAAACCGATCAGGCCGCCTGTACCGGAATCTTGCTGCGTTGATTGATGATGCGGTTCTTGGCATCGACATAGACCAGGTCCGGCTCGAACCGGGCGAGTTCGATTTCGTTGTAGCTGGCAAAGGTGGCGATGATCAAGAGGTCGCCGGGTGAGGCCTTCCGGGCCGCCGCGCCATTCACCGAAATCGTGCCGCTGCCCGGTTCGGCAGCGATGGCGTAAGTGGTGAAGCGTTCGCCGTTGTCGATGTTCCAGATTTCGATCTGCTGGTATTCCTTGATGTCCGCCGCGTCAAGCAGGATCTGGTCAATGGCGCAGGATCCCTCGTAGTGCAGTTCGGATTGTGTCACGGTGACGCGGTGCAGCTTGGACTTCAACATGGTGCGTTGCATTGCGATTCCTTTCTCATGCAAAGGCAGGCATCTCACAAGTTCACGAGGCTGGGCAACCGGCCCCACTCTTGCGCTGCTGGCCACCACCGGCATGAGCGCATCGCGGTGGCCTAAACTTCCAGGTTGTCGATCAGGCGCGTGCTCCCCAGGAGTGCTGCACCCAGAACGACCAGCTCGGAATCGTGAGCGGCGGCACATTGTAAATCAACTTTATTTCGCACTGCAACATAGTTCGGAGACCAGCCACTGTCACGGAGCGCGGTCATGGCCTGCTGCTCAATCCGCGCGAAATCCCGCTCTCCGGCCAGGAGCGCATGGCGGACGCGCGCCAATTCCCGTTGCAAGCGTGGGGCCTCGGCCCGTTCCGCCGGGGAAAGATAGCCATTGCGTGAAGACAGCGCCAGGCCGTCTGCGGCGCGCACCGTCTCGCCGGCGACGATCTCGACCGTCAGGTTGAGTTCGCGCACCATGTTGCGAATGACCATCAGCTGCTGGTAATCCTTCTTGCCGAACAGCGCGAACTGCGGCGCGACGATGTTGAACAGCTTCAGCACCACCGTGGCGACGCCGCGAAAATGGCCGGGACGGAACTCGCCATCGAGGATGCCGGCTTGCGACGGCGGCGGCTCGACATGGTATTGCTGCGGCTGCGGGTACATTTCCGCTTCGCTCGGCGCGAAGAGATGGCTGACGCCGGCGGCCTCTAGCTTCTCGCAGTCCACCTCGAAAGTCCGCGGGTATTTCTCGAAATCGTCCGTGGGGCGGAACTGCAGGCGGTTCACGAATATCGTCGCCACGACGCTATCGGACAGTTTCCCTGCCTGCCGCATCAGCGCGATGTGGCCTTCGTGAAGGTTGCCCATGGTCGGCACCAGGGCTGTCCCGCCTTTCAGCGCGGCGCGCAATCCGGCGATGGTCTCGTGAATCTGCATGGTGGCCTCAGTAGCAATGTTCTTGTGCGGGGAAACTGCCATTCTTGACTGCCGTTACATAGGCCGTCACCGCGGCATCTATACTCTCCGCCCCGGTCATGAAATTTTTCACGAAGCGCGCCGTCTTGCCTGGGTAGACGCCGAGCAGGTCATGGAGCACCAGTACCTGGCCGGAGCAGTCCGGGCCTGCGCCGATGCCGATGGTGGGGACGGCGAGCAGTTCGGTCAACTCGGCACCGAGTTGGGCGGGGATCATTTCGAACAACATCATCGCGGCCCCCGCCTGCTGCAAGGCCAGGGCATCGTCCTTCAGTCGTTGTCCGTTCTCGGCGCCCTTGCCTTGCACCCGGTAGCCGCCTAGCGCATGCACGGACTGGGGGGTCAGGCCGATATGCGCCCAGACCGGTACGCCGCGCTCGGTCAGGAAACGCACGGTGTCGGCCATGACCGCGCCGCCTTCCAGCTTGACCATTTGCGCGCCCGCGGCCATCAGCCGGCAGGCGTTTCTCAGCGCCTGCTCCGGGCTCTCCTGGTAGGAGCCCCAGGGCATGTCGGTGGCGACGAAGGCACGGCGGGTTCCGCGCGTCACGCACTCGGTGTGGTAGATCATGTGCTCGACGGTGACCGGCAGAGTGGTGCTGTGTCCCTGTAGAACATTGCCTAGGGAATCGCCGATCAGGATCAGGTCGATGCCGCAGCGGTCGAGCAGCGCTGCGAAGCTGGCGTCATAGCCGGTAAGCGTGGCGATTTTCTCGCCGGCCTTGTGCATGCCGAGGAGCTCGAAGAGTGTCACCGGCTTCTTATTGGAAAGATAGCTCATGGAATACCTTTCACGGAAATGGGAAATTCAAGGAATACGCAACGCGGAGGGGACGCGGCAGCTTCATGATCCGAGACGAACGAGGCGCTGATCGCGACACGCCTCAAGCAGTTCACGCACGCTGCCCCGCCCGGGGATCAGGCATTCGGGGGCGATCTCGGCCAGGGGGGCCAGGACGAAGGCGCGTTGATGCATGCGCGGGTGAGGCAGGGTCAGCCGTGGCTCATCGAGCCGGGTCTCGCCGTAGAGCAGAAGATCGAGATCGAGCGTGCGCGGCGCATTGGGTACGCTGCGGCTGCGGCCGAAACGCGCCTCAAGTGCGAACAGCGCCTCGAGCAATACTTCCGCCGTCAGCGTGGTGTCGACCGCGGACACGGCGTTGATGAAATCGGGTTGGTGCTTCAGGCCCACCGGTGCCGTTTGATAGAGCGATGAGACGACTACCAGGCGGGTCTCAGGAATCCCTGCGAGCGCGGCCGCTGCGGCTGAGACCGTCGCCGCCGCAGCACCGAGGTTGGCGCCGAGGGCGACATAGGCGCGGATCATGCTGCAGGCTCCACCGTGTCGGCGTTTCCTTCCCTGGTCTTGGCACTGCGGCCCGGCCGGCGGCGCTTCTTCGCCTTGTCCGGCACTAGCATGGCCAGTCTGGCCTCGCTGTCGGCTTCCTGGAATGCGGTCCACCAGTCGGCCAGTTCCATCGCCACTTCGCCGCTCTGCGCTCGTAGCAGCAGGAAGTCGTAGCCGGCGCGAAAGCGCGGCTGTTCCAGCAGGCGCAGGGTGGTCTTGCCGGAACGCTTCTCGAAGCGAGGCTGGAGCGCCCAGATATCCTTGATGTCGCCGCTGATGCGGCGGGTGATGGCGAGCTTCTCCGCCTGCTGATCGAGCACTTCGTCCATGGCCTCGAACAGCGCCGGAATGTGCGTCTCGCCGCGCTGCTTGCGTGCATCCCAGTTGGCTAGAACCTCGTTCCAGAGCAGGGTGGCGAAGAGGAAACCGGGCGAAGTGGGTTTGCCCTGGCGCACGCGATCGTCGGTACTGGACAAGGCCAGCATGACGAATTTTTCGCCCATCGGCTGCTCCAGAATGACGTCGAGCAACGGCAGCAGACCGTGGTGCAGGCCTTCGTCGCGCAATCGTTTGACGCATTCGACGGCATGGCCGGAAAAGAGCAGTTTGAGCATTTCGTCGAACACGCGCGCGACCGGCACGTTCTCCATCAGCGAGGCCATGTCGCGAATCGGCGTGCGCGCCTCGGGATCGATGGTCAGGCCGAGCTTGGCCGACAGGCGGATGGCGCGCAGCATTCGCACCGGGTCTTCGCGGTAACGGCTGCGCGGGTCGCCGATGATGCGCAGCGTTTTCTGCTTCAGGTCGGCGACGCCGTGATGATAGTCGAGCACTGTCTCCGTGGCCGGGTCGAAGAACAGCGCATTGATGGTGAAGTCCCGCCGCGCCGCATCGTCCGCCTGCGAGCCCCAGACATTGTCGCGCAACACGCGGCCGTGTTCGTCCTTCTGGGTGTCGGCATCGTGGGCGGCACGGAAGGTGGATACCTCGAGCGTCTCGGCGCCCTGCATCACGTGCACGATCTGAAAGCGGCGGCCGATAATGCGCGCGCGGCGGAACAGGGCGCGCACCTGGTCCGGCGTGGCGTCGGTGGCGATATCGAAATCCTTAGGCGTGATCCCGGCGATCAGATCGCGCACCGCGCCGCCGACCACGTAGGCGCGATGGCCAGCCTGCTGCAATGCTTCGCAGGTGCGGCGGGCGCCGCTGGAGATGCTTTCGCGGCGGATGCCGTGACGCGTCGGCGGAATCACCGCCGGCCCTTGACTGGCGGGGGATGGTGCGACGCGGAATACCCGGCGCAGAAACTTGCGGATCATTCAGGGAGGGACCGAAGGAGGAATATTCCGGAAGCCGGCAATGATACCGGAAATCAACGGCTTCAATGCCTTGAGGACGCGGGCGGCGGCGAACGCCGTTCTTTCCCCGTGATTGTTCAACGCAAACTGATGACGCTCCAGCCGAGCTTTTCGGCGTGGCGGCGCAGGGTTTCATCGGGGTCGACCGCGACCGGATGGCTCACCTTGGCGAGCAAGGGCAGGTCGTTCAGGGAGTCGCTATAGAAGAAACTGCGCTCGAAACTTCCCCACCACAGCCCCATCGATTCCAGCCAGGCCTCGACGCGTTTGATCTTGCCCTCGCGGAACGCCGGCAGGCCGCGCGGCTTTCCGGTGAAGCGGCCGTTTTCATGTGCGGCGACGGTGGCGATCAGATGCGCGATGCCGAATTCGCGCGCGATCGGGCCGGTCACGAAGCTGTTGGTGGCGGTGACCATGGCCGTCAGGGCGCCTTCGCCGATATGGCGCCTGACCAGATCCACCGCCGGCGGCGCGATCATCGGGCGGATCCGCGCGGCCATGAACTGCGCATGCCAGGCGTCGAGTTCGGCGCGGCCGTGGCGCGCCAGTGGCCTTAACTGAAAGTCGAGAAAGGCGTGGATGTCCAGCGTTCCGGCCTTGTAGTGGTCATAGAATTCCTGATTCTTCGCCTCCTGGACCTCTCGGTCGAGGACCCCCTTGTCGATCAGGAACTGCGCCCATTCGAAGTCGCTGTCGCCGGAGAGCAGGGTATTGTCGAGGTCAAACAGTACGAGGTCCATGGTCTTGCTCCAGTGTTGTCTGCAGGACGTCGCGCAGCAACGGCAGGGTCAATACCCGTTGTTGCTCCAGCGAGACGCGGTCGAGCGTGTCGAGAACGCGGAGCAGCGAAGGCAGATCGCGGCGACCGTGGCGCAGCAGGTAATCGATCAGGGCATTGTCGATGCGCATGCCACGGGCATGCGCGTGGCGTTTCAGTGCATCGGCCTTGTCCGACTCGGACAACGGTTTCACCTCGTAGACCAGGGTCGCGCCGATGCGGGTGCGCAGGTCCTCGCGCAACGCGAGACGCAACGGCGGCGACTGGCCGGCAAGGAGCAGCGCCAGGCCGACCAGGCGCGCAGCGTTGAAGGTGCGGAACAGGGTGATCTGGGCGCTCTCGTTCAAAGCCTCGACGTTATCCACGATCAGCAGGCTGCCGGGTGCCGCCGCCAGCTCTTCGCCGAGCATGGCGCCGTCGATCAGGATCACCGGGCGTGCCCTAGCCTGCGCCTTGGCCAGCGCGCCGCGCAATAGATGGCTGCGGCCGCTGCCTGGCGGGCCCCACAGGAAAATCTGGTCGAACACGCGCGGGTCGGCAAGGCCATTCAGGCGCGACATCAGTTCGGCGTTGTCGCCGACCACGAAATTGTTGAGGCTGGGAGCCTCTTCGGGCCGAATATCGAGCAGCAGTTGTTGCAGCGTCACTGTTCGCCCTCGCCGCGGTAGATGCGGCTGGCCAAGTAGAGCACCCTGACTTCGCGCAACCCTACCAGCAGGGCTGCCGAAACCGGCAAGGCCAGCAGGACGCCGAAGAAGCCGAACAATTGTCCGAAGGCGAGCAGGGCGAAGATCACCGCCAGAGGATGCAGGCCGATGCGCTTGCCAACCAGCCAAGGCGTCAGGACGAAGCCCTCGAGCATCTGGCCGATGCCGTATACCGCCAGCACGCTGATGACCGGCGTCATCCCGGAAAATTGCAGCACCGCGACCAAGAGCGCCAGGATGAAGCCGGTGGCGAAGCCCAGGTAGGGAACAAAGACCAGGAGTCCGGTGAGCATGCCCACCGGCAACGCGAAGCTGACGCCGGTGAGGAACAGGCCGGCGGAGTAGTAGCCCGCGAGGAGCAGCATCACCAGGACCTGGCCGCGCAAAAACTCGGCCAGGACGGCGTCGATTTCCTTGACGATGGCGAGCGTCTTGGCATGCCACGGGCGCGGTATGGCGGCGGAGAGGCGCGCCAGGATCAGCTGCCAGTCGCGCAGCAGGTAGAACATCACCACCGGCGCCAGGAATAGGTTGGCGATGATTCCGAAGAGGGCGATGCCGCCGATCCTGAGCGACTGGAACAGCTTCTGTGCGATCAGTTGGGTGCTGTCCTGGTTGTCGGCAAGGAGTTTGGAGAGCGATGCCGTGTCGAGCTTGAGCTGGATATCGAAATGTTCCTTGAGCCAGGGCATCGCCCGTTCGTTCACCAGGGCGAGAACGGTGGGCAGCCGGGCGACCAGTTGCTGCGCTTCCTCGTGCAACAGCGGCAGCAGAATCAGCACCAGGAGCACCATGGCGGCGGCGACGAGGAGCATCACCAGCGGCACGGCGACCAGGCGCGGCAGACCCAGGTTTTCGAGCCGTGCCACCAGCGGTGCGCAGATGTAGGCCAGGATGCCGGCGAGCAGGAAGGGCGAGAGGATGGGACTGAGCAGAAACAGCAGGCACAGGACGCTCAGCCCGAGCACGATCCAGATCAGTGTTTGCAGGCGGTCGGCGCGTTCTGGGGTCATTTCCGGTAAAATCGGCAGGTGAAAATCGCAGCGGGACAGGAATCGGAGAGGTGCCAACCCGGCATCACCCCGCCGCGAGAAGACGACACTTTAGCCGCCAGCCCGCAGGAACTCAACTTGACTTCAACTTCCTCCCCCAGTTCACCGCTCACCTACCGGGATGCCGGTGTCGATATCGATGCCGGCGACGCACTGATCGAGCGCATCAAACCCTACGCCAAAAGAACCCTGCGTCCCGGGGTGCTGGCCGGCATCGGCGGATTCGGCGCGCTGTTCGAACTCTCCAAGAAGTACCGCGAGCCGGTCCTGGTGTCCGGAACCGACGGCGTCGGCACCAAGCTCAAGCTCGCTTTCCAGTTACAACGCCACGACACGGTCGGTCAGGATCTGGTGGCGATGAGCGTCAATGACATCCTGGTACAAGGTGCCGAGCCGCTGTTTTTTCTCGATTACTTCGCCTGCGGCCGGCTCGATCTGGCCACCGCCGCCACGGTCATCCAGGGCATCGCGCTGGGCTGCGAACTGGCGGGCTGCGCCTTGATAGGCGGCGAAACGGCGGAAATGCCGAGCATGTATCCGGATGGCGAATATGACCTCGCGGGATTCGCCGTCGGGGCCGTGGAGAAATCGCACATCATCGACGGCAGGACCATCGCGCCCGGCGACGTGGTGCTGGGTCTTGCTTCCAGCGGCGCCCATTCCAACGGCTATTCGCTGATCAGGAAGATTCTGGAGCGCGCAGGCGTCACTGCCGAGGATTTTGCAGCGGACTTCCATGGCCGCCCTTTCGTCGATGCCATCATGGCGCCGACGCGGATCTACGTGAAGCCGCTGTTGGCGCTGATGGCTGCATTGCCGGTCAAGGGCATGGCTCACATCACCGGCGGCGGCCTGACCGAGAACGTGCCGCGCGTCCTGCCCGAGCATCTCACGGCCACCCTGTCGCGCCAGCACTGGCCGCTGCCGCCGCTGTTCCAGTGGCTCCAGCGCGAAGGCCAGGTCGCCGATGCCGAAATGCATCGCGTCTTCAACTGCGGCATCGGCATGGTGGTGATCGTCGCCGCCGAGCACCGGCAGCGCGCCATCGAACTGCTGGAATCGGCCGGCGAGACGGTCTATACCATCGGCCACATCGAGGAACGCGGCGCGGGCGAAGCGCAAACGACGGTTATCTGAGCGCGTCAAGAGTCGCTCAGCGAACGAGCCCGCGAACGAGTTCGAACACCCGTGCATTGGTCTCCGCCTGCAGCGGATCCAGGGTTTCGCTGACCGCCATTTTCTTCAGCCAGGTGAGTTGGCGCTTGGCGAACTGGCGCGTGGCGTACACGCCGCGCTCCAGCAGTTCGGCGCGCGGGAGCTTTCCCTCCAGCATCTCCCAGACCTGGCGATAGCCGACGCAGCGCATCGCCGGCAGTTCGGCATCCAGCCGGTATTTGCGGCGCAAGCCTGCCACTTCCTCGACCAGTCCCTGTTCCAGCATGGCGGAAAAGCGTTCGGCGATGCGCTTATGCAGCACCGCGCGATCCTGCGGCAGCAGTGCCAGGGTCAGCGACCGATAGGGCAGCGTGGCGTCGCGCTGCGCGGCGAAGAATTCGCCTAGCGGCCGGCCGCTAAGGCGCAGCACCTCAAGAGCGCGCTGAATGCGCTGGGCATCGTTCGGCGCTAGACGCGCCGCCGTGGCCGGGTCGAGCCTGGCCAGTTCTGTGTGCAGCGCCGGCCAGCCGCGGAGAGCGGCGTCCCGGTCGATTTCCGCGCGCAAGGCGGGGTCTGCCTGCGGCAGTTCGGCCAGACCTTCGATCAGTGCCTTGAAATAGAGCATGGTGCCACCGACCAGGAGCGGCACCCGCCCCAGCGCCGTGATCCGCGCCATCTCGCGCAATGCGTCGGTACGGAAGCGGGCGGCGGAATAGCGTTCCTCCGGGGTGATCAAATCGATCAGGCTGTGGGGGAAGCGCAGGAGCGTTGCGCGGTCCGGCTTGGCGGTGCCGATGTCCATGTCGCGGAACACCTGGGCGGAATCGACGCTGACGATGTCTAACGGAAATCGCTCCGCCAGTTCCAGCGCCAGCGAGGTTTTGCCGCTGGCGGTGGGTCCCATGAGGAAGATGGCCGGCTGCAGCCGGCCATCTTCCTCATGGGACAGCCCACCGTTCATCATCTGCCGCGCAGAAACAGGCGGTCGAGATCGGCGAGGGTCATCTGGGTCCAAGTCGGCCGGCCGTGATTGCATTGATCGGCCCGGTCGGTTGCTTCCATCTGGCGCAGCAGCGCGTTCATCTCCGGGATGGAGAGGCTGCGCCGGGCGCGTACCGCGCCGTGACAGGCCATGGTCGCCAGGAGTTCATTGCGCCTGGCTTCGATCACCTGGCTTTCGGGGAAATCCTTGAGATCGGAAAGCAGCGCACGCACCAGTTCGACAATGGACCCGTTCGCGAGTAGGGCTGGCACGGCGCGAACCGCCAGTTCGCGCGGCCCGGCTGGCGCCATTTCGAAGCCGAGACGGGTCAGGGCTGCGGCATATTCCTCGGCCGTGGCGATTTCTGTTTCGCTGGCGGCAAACAGCGCGGGAATCAGCAGCTGCTGCGTCGGGGGCGTGTCGGCGAGGGCATCTTTCAACCTCTCATAGAGGATGCGTTCATGGGCGGCGTGCATGTCGACGAGCACCAGTCCGGCGGCGTTTTGCGCCAGGATGAAGATGCCATGGAGTTGCGCCAAGGCGTACCCCAATGGTGCAGGGCCACTTCCTTCGGGGTGGGGCACTTCATACGGGGCGTACCCCAATGGCGCGAGGCCGCTTCCTTCGGGGCGGGACGTTTCCTGATCGACTTCGGTCTGCGGGATCCCCGGCCCGCCCGCGGCCGAGACGAAATCATAAAAGGCGGCGAGCGCCGGTTCGTTCACCGCCAGCGAGGTTTGGCGCTGCCAGCCCGATGCTGTTGCGTAGGCTGCGGCTGGCACCGTCGTCAGCTGTTCCAGAGGCGCGGCTAGCAAGCGTTGCAGTGCATGGAAGACGAACTGATGCACGCCGCGCGCTTCGCGGAAACGCACTTCGATCTTGGCCGGGTGAACATTGACGTCGACTCCCGCGGGGTCGAGTTCGAGGAACAGCACATAGGCCGGATGGCGGTTGCCGTGCAGGATATCGGCGTAGGCCTGCCTGACGGCGTGAGATAGGAGTTTGTCGCGGACAAAACGGCCATTGACGAAAAAATACTGCGCATCGCGGCCGGGACGGGAATAGGCGGGCAGGGCGGCGAAACCGGTCAGGCGCAGTTCGCCGGCACTGGCTTCCACGACTCGTGTCTGGGCGAAAAACTCCTCGCCGAGTAGTTCCCGCGCGCGGCTTGCAAGGTCGGTCGCGGCCAGGCGATGCTTGACGCTGCGGTTGTGGGCGAGGCTGAAGGCCACATCCGGCCTCGCCAGCGCCATGCGCCTGAAGACTTCGTCGCAGTGGGCATATTCGGTCGCCTCCTGCTTGAGAAATTTGCGTCGCGCCGGGGTATTGAAGTAGAGGTCGGCGGCCTCGATGACCGTGCCGCCGCCCAAGGCCGCTGGCGCCAGCGAGAGATCGGCGGCGTCGATGCGCCAGCCGTGGGCGGCATCTATGGTGCGACTGGTCAGGGTCAGGCGCGCCACCGAGGCGATCGAGGCCAGCGCCTCGCCGCGGAAGCCGTAGGAGGCGACGCGTTCGAGATCGATCAGGCTGGCGATCTTGCTGGTGGCATGCCGCGCCAGGGCGAGCGCAAGTTCGGTCTTGGCGATGCCGCCGCCGTCGTCGGCGACGCGGATCGAGCGTACGCCTCCCTCCATGAGTTCCACGTCGATCTGGCGCGCGCCGGCATCGAGGCTGTTCTCGACCAGCTCCTTGAGTACGGAGGCAGGGCGTTCGACCACTTCGCCAGCGGCGATCTGGCTGATGAGTAGATCCGGCAGGGGTTTGATCGCGTTCATGGCGGCGATTATAGACTGCCGCTTCCGGTAGAATGCCCGGCTTCGGCCGCCGGCCTCCTGCCTCAATAGCGATGGAACTCCTTGCCCAGTTTTCCGATCTCGTGCTCCATCTGGACAAGCATCTGGTCATCCTGGTCCAGCAGTATGGGCTGTGGGTCTATGCCATCCTGTTCGCCATCATCTTTTGCGAGACCGGTCTGGTGGTGGCGCCCTTCCTGCCGGGCGACTCGCTGTTGTTCGTCGCCGGCGCCCTGGCTGCAGGCGGCGGTATGGATATCTCGGTGCTCTGCGCGGTATTGTTCGTCGCCGCGGTCGGAGGCGACAATACCAACTACTGGATTGGCCATGCCATCGGGCCGAAGGCCTTTCGCTGGGAACAGTCGCGCATCTTCAACAAGGCGGCGTTATTGAAGACCCATCTCTTCTATGAGACGCACGGCGGCAAGACCGTCATCATCGCCCGCTTTCTGCCGCTGGCCCGCACCTTCGCGCCGTTCGTGGCCGGTGTCGCGCGCATGACCTACCCGCGCTTTTTCGCCTTCGATCTGGCCGGAGGCGCCTTGTGGATCGGTTCGCTGACCTTGGCCGGCTACTGGTTCGGCAACCTGCCCTGGTTCAAGAATAATTTATCGCTGGTGATCGTCGCCATCATCGCCATCTCGCTCTTGCCGGCGCTCATCGGCTGGCTGCGCCATCGTACGGCGCGGGCCTAGCCGACGGGCCGCCCCAAGGCGAGGCGTCGACCGTCTGCGCACGAAGTGAGCCTCGGTCGTCCCCTTACTCGGGGCGAGATCGGGAATTCGGCGAGCGCTGCTCGCCGCCGGCAAGCGACGGAGCAAAGCGGAGGCTCCGGGGGTTGGGGGGAAGGCTCTAGCCCTCCAGCGTTTCCAGCCAGCAGCCCAGGCCCTGGGCGTTGAGTTCGATGTCCATGGCCATCAACTTCAGCAACTCCTCGTCGTGTAGCCGCCAGCCCTGGTTTGACGCTTCGCCGCAGAGAATTTCCGCGACACCGGTCTTGAGTCGTTCGTGGCGCTCCGGTCCGGCGCCTTCCCGCAGTGCCAGTGCGGCATGGGCATCGATGAGGCGGTGCAGGTCATCGGCCAGGCGCGGGATATCGCGCACCTGGCTGAAATGGGTGACATAGATCGCCTCCGGCCGGTAGCCCGCAAGCAGATCGATCGAGCGGTGCAGCGCCGTCGGATCGAACTGCGTCGGCGTCGTCGCCGGAAAGGCGAAGCAGCGGCCGTTGCTGTCCAGTTCGCGGTAGGACAGGCCGAAGGTGTCGCCGGCGAAAATATGCCCGCTCCGGCCATCGAGGATAGACATGTGGTGCCGGGCGTGGCCGGGCGTGTCGAGAAAGCAGAGCTCCCGTCCGGCAAGCGGCAGGGTCTGGCCGTTCTGCACTTTCGCGATGCGATCCGTTGCGATTGGCAGGATTTCTCCGTACATCTCGCGCGCCGCGCTTTCGCCATACACGGCGACGGTGCTCTTGATCAGCCGCGATGGGTCGCTCATATGCCGAGCGCCGCTGGCAAGCATCGCCAGCCTTGCTTCGGGAAGGTAGTCCAGCAATAGGCTGGCGCCGCCGGCATGGTCGAGGTGGATGTGAGTGAGAATGACATAGTCCACCCGGTCAGGGGCGACGCCGAGCGCCCTGAGGGCATCGAGAACGCGGGGCAGGCTGCGGTTGTTGGCCGTATCGACGATCGCGGCATGGCCTCCCTCGACGATCAGATGCACGGCATTCGACTGCGGGCGTCCAAAGCCCGAGTCTATGCCGTAGATGCCCTGCCCGTAGTCGGTGATGAAGTTCATGGCATACCCGGTGGTTTGGTCCATCTTAGCAGCGTCGCGTCCTGGAGCGTATTCGTAAAATGAGAGTTTGCGCTATGATGAGCGATGCCTTACTTTCTGGCCGCGCGAGTGCTGGCGGCAGTCAAATGAAATCCGTCGTTATCCTGATCTCCGGCCGTGGCAGCAATCTCCAGGCCCTGCTCGATGCCAAACTGCCGGGGCGCGTCGCCGCTGTCATCAGCGATCGCGCTGAAGCCCTTGGTTTAGCCTTGGCCCAGGCGCGCGGCGTCGCTACGGCGGTGCTCGATCACCGCCGTTACGCCTCACGCGAGGCCTTCGATGCCGCCCTAGCCGACGAGATCGCCGCTCACGGCGCGGACCTGGTCGTTCTGGCCGGCTTCATGCGTATCCTCGGCGACGATTTCGTGCGCCGTTTTGCCGGGCGCTTGCTCAACATCCATCCTTCCCTCCTGCCGCTGTTTCCGGGCCTGAAGCCGCATGCCCAGGCGCTTGCGGCCGGGGTCAAGATTCATGGCTGCACCGTGCATTTCGTGACCCCCGCACTCGATGCCGGTCCGATCGTGATCCAGGCGGCGGTGCCGGTGCATGGCGACGACGATGAGAATGAACTGGCGGCTCGGGTGCTGGTCCAGGAACACCGGATCTATCCGTTGGCGGTGCGCTGGTTCCTGGAGGACCGCCTGTGCCTCACCCCTGAAGGACGGGTGGCGCTCGCGGACGAGGGCCCGCCCGCTTCGCCTCTGATAGCGCCGGTCGCAGCATAACGGGGTTGCGCCGGACTCGATGAGGCGATCGGGAATCGGGCTGGGCCTGGCCTTGTCCTTGTTGCTGCATCTGCTGCTGTTCGTGGCGCCCGGCTGGCGCTTGCCGACGCTGGAGCCGTCAACGGACGAGGCGCTACTCGACGCGAAGTTGATTCCTGCTCCAGTCGAACCGCAGGTCGTGGCGCCGCCGTCCCGCCCGAAGTCAAAGCCGCGCCGTTCATTGAGAGCGCCATCGCCGGAACCTGCGATAGTGCCGGTTCAAACCGTTGCCGGCGAACCTGAGGCAGTTTCGATAGCGCCACCTAGCGTTGCGCCGGAAGCCGTGCCAGCGGAGCTGTCCCATCCGGCCCAGGCTCTGCCGACAGAGTCGGCCCCGCCGTCACTGCCGCGCCACGGTCGCATCCGCTTCGCCGTCAGCCGCGGCGATCAGGGCTTTGTCATCGGCCAGGCGGTGCATCGCTGGAGCCATGACGGCAAGACCTATTGGCTCAACAGCGTGACAGAGACCACCGGGATTGCCGCGTTGTTCCGCCAGGCGAGAGTGGTGCAGGTCAGCGAAGGCGAAATCGTCGACACAGGCCTACGACCGAGCCAGTATCGCACCGAACGCAACGGCGCCGCTGCGGAGGCGGCGAGCTTCGATTGGACGGCGCAACGGCTCAGCTTCTCCGGATCCCGGCAGGCGCCGCTGTTGCCCGGCGCGCAGGACGTGCTCAGCCTGTTCTACCAACTCGGCCAGCAGTTGCCGGTCGTGCCGGGCGAAGTGATGATCGCGACGGGGAAGAAGTTCGAGCGCTATGCCTTCGTGGTCCTGGGCGAGGAAAAACTCCTTCTGCGCTTCGGTCAGCAGCGTGTGTTGCATTTGAAGAGCGTCGGCGAGGGTGGCGAGGCGACGGAAATCTGGCTAGCTATGGAATTGCATGGCTTGCCGCTGAAAGTCCGCTACACCGACCGGAATGGCGAGAGTTTCGTGCAACTCGCGGAGGAACTCGAGTTCGATGATAATGGGCCGGCTGCAACCGGCAAACTTCCCGAACCGGGACGATAGGAAACCATGAACTTACGCATCACCCCAAGCATGATAGCCGACGCGGCCACCGCGTTGAAAAAACTGCTGACATTCAACCAGCCTGCCGACGCGGTGCTGTCGGAATTTTTCCGTGAGCGGCGCGCCCTGGGCGGCCGCGAGCGCGGCTTTATCGCTGAGACCGCCTATGCCGTATTGCGCCGTCGCCGTCTGCTGGAAAAGCTGGTGCAGCCTCTGGTGACGCCAAGACGCCTGATATTGGCGGCGTTGATGCGCGTCAATGGACTCTCCCAGCGCCAGTTGGCGGAGGCGGTCACGACGGCGGAGGCCGAATGGCTCAGCAGTTTCAGGACGCAGCCGGAACCGGCGTTGACGCTGGCCGAGCAGGCTGACCTGCCCGATTGGCTGAGCGACCGGTTGTGCGCGCGCATGTCCGAAGAGGCCTTGCTGCAACTGGCGCGCGGTCTCAACCAGGGCGCCCCGCTCGATCTGCGCGTCAACTCCATCAAGGCCACGCGCGAGGAAGTTCTCGCCCGGCTCGCTGCCGATGGCATTGCGGCAGAGGCGTGCCGTTATGCGCCGTTGGGTATCAGGCTCAAGGCCAAGCCGGCGCTCCAGCGGCACCCGTTGTATCTTGAGGGCGCAATTGAAGTGCAGGATGAAGGCAGCCAGTTGCTCGGTTATCTGCTTGCACCCAAGCGCGGCGAGATGGTCGCGGATTTCTGCGCTGGTGCCGGCGGCAAGACCCTGTTGCTCGGCGCCATGATGCGCTCCACCGGCAGGCTCTACGCGTTCGACGTCGCCGACAAGCGTCTGGCCCGACTCAAGCCGCGCGTCGCCCGGGCAGGCCTGTCCAACGTGCATCCTGTGCGCATTTCGGGCGAGAACGACACGCATGTGAAGCGGCTCGCCGGCAAGATCGACCGCGTCCTGGTCGATGCGCCATGCAGCGGACTGGGCACCTTGCGCCGGAACCCTGACCTGAAGTGGCGGCAGACACCGGAGGGCATCCTCGAACTGAGCAAGAAGCAGCACGATATTCTTGCGGCGGCGTCGCGCTTGGTAAAGCCGGGTGGGCGCCTGGTGTATGCGACTTGCAGCATCCTGCCGGAGGAGAACGAAATGGTCGTCGCCGATTTCCTCGCCGAACATCCTGGTTTCCGTCGTCTCTCTGCCGTGGCCTTGCTGGCGGAGCAAGGTATCTTGATCGACTGCGCTGAGGATATGCAACTTCTGCCGCATACGCATGGTACCGACGGCTTTTACGCCGTCGCCCTGGAACGACTGCCATGAAGTTTTTCCTTGCCCTGGCTTCCAGCTTCCTGCTGGCTCTGCCTGGACAGGCGCAAGCGGAATCGTCGGCACTGCCTGCTGCTGGCACGATCGAACTGGCTTTCACGCCCTGGGACGATGCCGAAGGCGCCGTGCTGCGGGTACTCCAAGAGGCGCGCAGGGCGATCTATGTGCAGGCCTATCTGCTTACCAGTCGGCCGCTGGCCAAGGCGTTGATCGAGGCGAAGAAGCGCGGCGTCGCAGTCTCCGTGCTCTCGGATCGCGAGATGCTGGTCAAGGATGAATTCGGCCGCAGCCAGATTCCGCAATTGGCCGCAGCCGAGATCCCGGTCTGGATCGAGGTTCGTTATGCCTCTGCGCATAACAAGATCATGCTGATCGACCCGGAAGAAGCGACAGGGGCAGTGGTCACCGGCAGCTATAATTTCACCTTCTCGGCGCAGGCGCGCAATGCCGAAAATCTGTTGATCCTGCGCGGCAACCCAGGGCTTGCACTAGCCTATCTTGACAATTGGCGGCGCCATCGGGTCGAGGCGTTGCCCTACCCGCAGGGCCTCCTCGAGTAGTGGCCGCAACAGAGGCACAAGCCATGCCGCACGATATTTCAAATTTGCTCATCGAGTTCTGGCACGATTTGCAGCAACCGGATTTGTTCTGGCAGGTCGGCGCATTGCTCGTCTGTTTGGTGATTGCATTTTTCGTTGATCGTCAGGTGCGTGGCCGAGCCGAGGCCTCCGGGCGCGCCTGGCGTTTTGGTCAGGGTGGTCTGCAACGCTTGGCCTTCCCGGTCGTGGCCCTGGTGCTGGTGCTGGTGACACTGCCGTTGTTGAGACATCGTTTCCCTGTACACCTGCTGTTGCTGGCCGTGCCGCTTCTGGCTTCCCTTGCCGTGATCCGTATCGTGTTCTACGTGCTGCGCCAGACCTTCGGCAGTTCGGGTTGGCTGGCGTCGTTCGAGCGCGCATTCTCGCTCGTAGTCTGGGGTGTGGTGGCCTTGCACATCACCGGCCTGCTGCCGGATCTTATCGACATGATGGAGGCTGTCGTCATTACCGTCGGCAAGCAGAAGCTCAATCTCTGGATGGTGTTGCAGGGCTTGGTAACGGTGCTTGCTACGCTGCTCGTGGCGCTCTGGGTCAGCGGTCTGATCGAAGCGAGGCTGATGTCCGCTGCCGACATGGACAGCAACCTGCGCGTGGTGTTCACCCGGCTCTCGAAAGCACTGCTGCTGTTGCTGGCAGTACTGATCGGCCTGCCGCTGGTGGGCATCGATCTCACCACGCTTTCCGTCTTCAGCGGCGCCTTTGGCGTTGGCCTGGGTTTCGGCCTGCAGAAGATCGCCAGCAATTACGTTTCGGGTTTCATCATCTTGCTTGATCGCTCCATCCGCATCGGCAATGTCATCAGCGTTGGCGCTGAGCGTGGACAGGTGACCCGGATTACCACGCGCTACACGGTATTGAAAGGCCTCTCTGGAGTGGAGGCGATCGTTCCCAACGAGGTGCTGGTGGGATCCGTGGTCTTGAATGAGTCTTTCAGCGATCCGCGCATACGGATCAGTTTGCAGATACAGGTTGCCTATGCCAGCGATGTCGGGAAGGCGATGGAGATCATGCTTGAAGCCGCCGCGCGACAATCCCGGGTCCTTGCCGACCCCGCGCCCAAGGCCTTCCTGGCGGCATTCGGCGATTCCGGCATCAGCCTCGAACTCGGTTTCTGGATCGCGGACCCTCAGGAAGGCACGTTGCAAATCCGCTCCGACATCAACCTCGCCATATGGGCTGGATTCCAGGCCGCCGGAATCGAAATTCCCTATCCGCAGCGCGAAGTACGTCTGCTTGGCACCGGGGTGTGAACTCTTGCCAGGGAATTATTCGCGTAGAATCGAGTCGAAGCGACTTATATCTCGAAAGGCATATTCTGCATGTTCTCAGGTTTGATCCATCTGCCCTGGTGGGGGTATGTAGTGGCCACGCTTCTGCTGACCCATGTGTCCATCGCGGCTGTGACCATATTTCTGCACCGCTACCAGGCGCACCGGGCACTCGAACTGGGGCAGGTGGCGAGCCACTTTTTCCGCCTCTGGCTGTGGCTGACCACCGGCATGGTCACCAAGGAATGGGCGGCAATTCACCGCAAGCATCACGCCAAGTGTGAGACGCCGGACGATCCGCATAGTCCGCAGATCCGCGGCCTAAACCAGGTACTGTGGGGCGGCGTGTTCCTCTATGTCAGGGAATCGCGCAACGCCGATACCATGGCGCGCTATGGTCACGGTACTCCCGATGACTGGCTGGAGCACCACTTATACACACCCTTCCATAAGCTGGGCATCGCCATCATGCTGCTCGTCGATATCGCGTTGTTCGGCGCGCTTCCCGGGGCGCTGATCTGGACCGCCCAAGTGCTCTGGATCCCGTTCTGGGCGGCAGGGGTCATCAACGGTATCGGGCACTACTGGGGTTATCGCAATTTCGCCAGCGCGGATGCCAGCAGCAACATCCTGCCTTGGGGCATCCTCATCGGTGGCGAGGAACTGCATAACAACCACCATGCCTACGCCACTTCAGCCAAGCTCTCAAATAAATGGTACGAATTTGACGTCGGCTGGCTCTATATCCGTATCCTGGAAATCCTCGGGCTGGCCCGCGTGAAGAAGATCGCGCCGACACCCAAGCTCGGCATCATTCGTTCGACGGTCGATGCTACTACCCTGCAGGCCATCATCACCCATCGGTACGATGTCCTAGCGAAGTATATGAAGTCGCTGCAGCGCATCGCCGGAGAAGAGATCGGCAAGCTCAAGCTCGATGCGCGGCAGGGCCGGGCCTTGCGGCGCTGGTTGGGCGAGGATGCTGCCAAGTTATTGACGCCGGAGCAGGAAGGGCTCGCCTCGGTGCTGAAAGAGAGCGATCGCCTGTCCCAGGTCTATGCCATGCGCAGCGATCTGACGGCACTGTGGGCGCGTTCCGCCGCGAGTCATGAGCAACTCCTGAAGCAGTTGCAGGAATGGATACACCGCGCCGAGCAGAGCGGTATCGCTCAATTGGAGGAGTTTTCCCTACGCCTGCGGCGTTACGCCGTTTGAACTTTCCTTGAGCCTGCGGAACGAAAAAAACCCGGCCATGCGACTGGGCCGGGTATTTGTCGGCGCTGGTATTATGTCTGCGCCGTTTCTCTACTGCCTACGCTTTATTTCAGCTTGGTTTCCTTGTAGGCAACATGCTTGCGAACCTTGGGATCGTATTTGATCATCTCCAGTTTCTCTGGAGTGGTGCGCTTGTTCTTGGTGGTCGTGTAGAAATGGCCAGTTCCGGCCGATGATTCAAGTTTGATTTTTTCGCGGGCGCCTTTGGCCATGATGTTCTCCGGTCAGGTTGTGGCAGACGTCAGAACGATTCGCCGCGGCTTCGCAGCTCGGCGAGAATGACATCTATGCCTTTTTTGTCGATAGTCCGCAGGCCGGCGTTGGAAACACGCAGCCGCACCCAGCGGTTTTCGGATTCGACGAAGAAACGACGGTTCTGCAGGTTCGGCAGGAAGCGACGCTTGGTCTTGTTGTTGGCGTGGGAAACATGGTTTCCGACCATCGGGGCCTTGCCCGTGACTTGGCAAACGCGAGACATGTGGGTTGCTCCAGAAATCGATTCAACAAAGCCGAACATTGTACCCCAGGCTGGGTGAAAACTTCAAGTCCGCATTTGTTCGCGCTTTTGCGTTCTGTGAGTCGAACCAATTCAGAGCAATCCGCGCTCTGCGAAGGACATCGGAGGAGTATCCCCGGCGACAATGAAGTGATCGAGTACTTTCACGTCGATCAGCACCAATGCTTGCTTTAGCGAAACGGTCAGGGCTTCGTCGGCGCGAGAGGGTTCGGCCACACCGGAGGGGTGGTTGTGCGCGAAGATGACCGCCGCGGCATTCCGGGACAAGGCCTGCTTGACCACTTCGCGGGGATAGACGCTAGTTTGGGTCAATGTGCCGCGGAATAATTCCTCGTCACCGATTAGCCGGTTCTGCGCATCCAGCCACAGCGCCACGAAGGTTTCGTGGGGTAGGTGGGCGAGTTTCAGGCGCAGCCAGTCCCGTACCGCTGCCGGCGCTGCGAATAGGTCGCGGGCCGTCAGTTCTTCATGGAGGGCGCGCTTGGCCATTTCCAGTACCGCCTGCAACTGCGCGCACTTGGCTATGCCCATGCCCCGAATGGCGGAGAATTCGCCAGCCTCGGCATGAAATAAGCGTTGCAAGGAGCCGAAGTGGCTGAGGAGTTGGCGAGCCAGATCGACGGCGCTCTTGCCCTTGATACCGATGCGCAGGAAGATGGCCAACAGTTCCGCGTCGGAAAGTGCTGCGGCACCGTGTATCCGCAAGCGCTCGCGCGGGCGTTCCTGTTCGGGCCAATCGCTGATTGCCATGGGGTAGAATGAAGGATCGGATTGTTGATGGATATTCTACTGTCATGGCGGAGTTTTCGGGTAAGCGCATTGTCCTTGGCATTACCGGCGGGGTGGCGGCTTACAAGGCTGCGGAACTGGTGCGATTGCTGATTAAGGCCGATGCCATTGTTGATGTGGTCCTGACCGCGGCCGGGGAGCACTTCGTCGGCTCGGCAACCTTTCAGGCGCTGACCGGCAAGCCGGTTTGGAGCGACCTGTGGGATGCGCGAAGTCCCGGCGGCATGGCGCATATCGATTTGAGCCGCGGCGCGGACGCTGTTCTGGTCGCGCCGGCCAGTGCCGATTTTCTCGCCAAGCTTGCCCACGGGCAGGCTGACGATTTGCTCTCGACGCTCTGCCTGGCACGGGCGTGCCCACTGCTCGTGGCACCGGCGATGAACCGGCAGATGTGGGAGCAGGCGCCGACGCGGCGCAACGCCCGGCAACTGGCCGATGACGGGATATTCCTGCTTGGGCCGGCGAGCGGCGAACAGGCCTGCGGAGAAGTGGGGCCGGGGCGCATGTTGGAGGCTTTCGAATTGTTCGATGCGCTCGCCGCTTTTTTTCAGCCAAAGCTGCTTGCCGGCAGAACTGTGCTTCTGACCGCTGGCCCGACCTTCGAGGCCATCGACCCGGTGCGCGGGCTGACCAATTCCAGTTCAGGCAAGATGGGTTTCGCTTTGGCGCGGGCTTGTCAGGAAGCCGGCGCGGCGGTGACCTTGGTATCAGGTCCAGTGGCTCTGCAGACGCCGCGCGGCGTAACGCGCATCGATGTCGAGAGCGCAGGACAGATGCGTGAGGCGGTGTTGAACGAACTACCCGGACAGGATCTGTTCATCGCCGTGGCCGCGGTGGCGGACTACCGTCCGGCCAAGTCGGAACACGACAAGATCAAGAAGGATGGAAAAGCCAAGACTCTGGAACTATTGCAAAACCCCGACATCCTGGCCGAGGTCGCGGCGTCGCCCGATGCGCCGTTTTGCGTCGGTTTTGCCGCAGAGAGCCAGAATCTCGCCGAGTACGCCGAAGGCAAGCGCCGCGCCAAGAAATTGCCATTGGTCGTGGGCAATCTGGTGCAGGATGGCCTGAGCGGGGATGCGAACCTCGTGACCCTGTTCGACGCCCAAGGCGCACACCCTCTGCCATCAGCAGCCAAGCTCGTTGTGGCGCGCGCCATAGTCGCCCACATTGCCGCCATGCTTTCTCCCCGCTGACATGCCCCGCATCGACATCAAGATTCTCGATCCGCGGCTTAGCGACGCCTCTGGTCAATATGCTCCGCATTATGCTACGGCGGGGGCCGCCGGCCTCGACCTGCGCGCCTGCATCGAGGTACCCGTGAAGCTCCATCCCGGCGAAACGCAACTGATCCCCACCGGTATCGCCATTCATCTCGCCGATCCGGGGCTGGCGGCACTGATTCTGCCGCGCTCGGGACTTGGCCACAAGCACGGCATCGTGCTGGGCAATTTGGTGGGACTGATCGATTCGGATTACCAGGGCGAGATTTTCATTTCCACATGGAATCGCGGCAAGGAAAGTTTCACCTTGAATCCCCTGGATCGCCTCGCCCAACTAGTGGTTGTGCCGGTATTGCAGGTTGATTTCAACATCGTCGACGACTTTAATGTCAGCGATAGGGGGGCCGGCGGTTTCGGCAGTACCGGCAAGTCCTGAAATAGCTGGATGGCCTCTAGCACGGCCCTACGAGCTCAGGTGAAAGAGTCGGCCCAGATATTTCTCGCCCATTCCATCGCGTAGTCCCCTTCTATTTCGCTTGCCGCGGTCGACAACCCGCCTGAACCGGCGACCGTCTTGTAGGTCTTGTCCTTGGCATCATAAGCATGCACCGAAGCGACATGAACGGCGTTCCTGGAATCGATGAAGCTGTAGCAGGTATTGGCGATCTGCATCGGATCAGCCGGTAGTTCGCCAGTCATCAGGCTGACGATAGCCGCAGCGGCAATTTTCGCGTGCTGCGTCGCCATATGAGCTGACTTCGGCATTGCCGCAGCAGACAGAGTCGAGTCGCCGAGGACGTGAATGTTTTTCTGTGCCACCGACTCCATGGTGCGCCAGTCGATTCCGCACCAGCGATTGTTGGCCGTGATGAGGCCTGCCTGCCGGGCAATATCACCGGCCATTTGCGCCGGAAGGATATTCAGAACATCGGCCTTGACTGTATCGGCAAATTCGAAACTGACCGTCTTGCTGGCGCCATCGATCCCGGTAATGCCTTGGTTGGGCAGGTAACTGATCATGCCCTTGTAATGGTCGGCCCAGGCTTTCATGAATAGTCCCTTTTTCGATTGCACTTCCTCATTGGCGTCAAGGATCAGGACTTTGGACTTCGGCTTTTTGTTCTTCAGATAGTGCGCCACCAGGCAGGCACGCTCGTAGGGTCCGGGCGGGCAACGGTACGGCGATTTAGGAATGCAGATGGCAAAGACGCCGCCATCCTTCATGTCTTCCAGTTGCCGTCTCAAGGCCAAGGTCTGCGGACCCGCTTGCCATGCGTGGAACGTCTGGCTGTCGGCTAGTGCCGGGGTGAGTCCAGGGACGCTATTCCAGATGAAATCGATGCCCGGAGAAATCACCAGGCGGTCATAATTGAAGATGTCGCCATTGTTGAGCTTGACACTGCGTTTTTCCGCGTCGACTGCCAAGACATCGCCCTGGATGACACGCACCCCATGATTTCTGAGGCCTTGGTAGCTGATGGTGATGTCGGCCATCTGCTTTTCTCCGGTCAACACCAGATTGGAGATCGGGCATGAGACGAATGCCGGGTTGCGTTCAATCAGTGTGACATCGATGCTGCCCTTGCTCCACAAACGGATGTACTTCGCCGTGGTGGCGCCACCGTATCCGCCGCCGACCACTACCACCTGGCCAGATTTCGTGCCAGATCCGGCACAACCGGATAGCGTCGAGGCTATGGCCCCTATTGTGGCGCTTGCCGCTGAGATCTTGAGAAAGTCGCGCCGCTTAATGGCCATCACGAGACCCTCATTTCTGCGCCGAGAAATAGTCGGCTATCGCCGCAATTTGTGCATCACTGTAGCCCTTGGCGAGTTGCTGCATTACCGTTGCCGGTTTGGTACCCGCCTTGAAATCTTTCATGTTCTCGATGATCCTGTTTTTGGGCATGCCGGCCAGATCATTCATGTTGCCTATGCTCTTGCCGTTGGTCCCGTGGCAACTGGCGCAGGCGGCGGCCAGGTTTCGTCCATAGTTGATATTCTCGGCGAGGGCCGTGCCGGTCATGCCTGCCATGGCCAGGAGGATACCGACTGCAGCGCTCGGTTTCATTGGTCGTTTCCTATTGGGGAATCAAAAGTTCGGTGTTCTTAGCCAACTATCTGTTCGGCGACATCGACACGCACATCGTCGCGCCCCAGGGCGGCAATCGCCGACTGCGCGTAGTCCTCAGCCCAACGTCCGCCCTCGGCAAAGCGTTTCTCGCCGGCGTTCTTGGCGACCGAGAGCAGTTTGTCGAGGGTCAATACCTTTCCTAATGGATGGTTCGGCGCGCAATCGAGATCCAACCATTCCCGGTCGAGCCACAGCTGGGCCTCATCGCGCGATAGACGGGCAGCGCTGTCTTGGAAACGGAACATATATTCTCGGTCGCGGGCGAACGATATGGTGACGGTATAGGTCATGGCGAGATATTCGATCCGATGTTGGCAGAGGTTGCAATTCTGCAGGGGGGCGCCGACCGGAGCAAGCCCTGTTAACGAAACGGCGCCAACTGGCGCCGTTTCGTTAGGGCAGAAAAATTGTTACTCGAGCCGTTCGTAGAGCGCCAGGGTGAGGAACTCGGGATATTCCGTCGCAGTGGACATTTCCTCGAATATTCCGGCAGCCTCGACGTAAGTGGCGTTGTAGGCCGCCTCGCCGACGATGGCCTTGATCTTAACCATCTCCTCGGGAATCATCTGGCGCACCATTTCGGCGGTAACCTTCTGGCCGTCTTCCAGCACGCCTTTGTGCGAGCGTATCCATTGCCACACCTGGGAACGCGATATTTCCGCCGTGGCGGCGTCTTCCATCAGGTTGAAGATGGGCACGCAGCCGTTGCCGGCAAGCCAGGAACCGAGGTACTGGATGCAGACACTGATATTACCGCGCAGTCCGGCCTCGGTGATCGGTTGTTCGGGCTTGAAATTCAGCAAGTCGGCAGCGGAGGCCGGCGCGTCGTCGCGCTTTCTGTCTATCTGGTTGGGCCGCTCTCCGAGCACCTTGACGAATTCCTCCATGCAAATCGAGGCCAGTCCCGGGTGGGCAATCCAACTGCCGTCATAGCCGTCGGTCGCTTCGCGCTCCTTGTCGGCCCGTATCGCGGTCATGGCTTTTTCGTTGGCTTCCGGGTCGTTCTTGATCGGGATCAGTGCGCTCATGCCGCCGATGGCGGGTGCATTGCGCTTGTGACAGGTCTTCAAGAGTAAGAGCGTGTAGGGGCGCATGAAGGGTGCTGTCATGGTGATCTTCACGCGGTCCGCTAGGCAGAAATTCTTGTTGGTCTTGAAGGTTTTGATGCAGCTGAAAATGTAGTCCCAGCGACCGGCATTGAGTCCGGAAGAATGCTCGCGCAGTTCGTAGAGGATCTCTTCCATTTCGAAGGCGGCGAGCAGCGTCTCCACCAGCACGGTCGCCTTGATGCTGCCTCGGGGAATACCCAGTTCCTCCTGAGCCATAACGAATACATCGTTCCACAAGCGCGCTTCCAGATGAGATTGCAATTTTGGCAGGTAGAAGTAGGGACCAGAACCGCGCGCGAGCAATTCTTTGGCGTTGTGGAACATGAACAGGGCGAAGTCGAAGATGCCTCCCTGCGCACGCTGGCCATCGATCAGCAGATGTTTCTCACCGAGATGCCAGCCGCGCGGTCGGACGATCAACGTCGCGACTTTGTCATTGAGTTGGTAGTGTTTGCCGCCTTGGTCCAGGCTGATGGTGCGGCGTATGGCTTCCTTGAGATTGATTTGCCCCTGGATCTGGTTGTACCAGCTGGGGGCGTTGGAATCCTCGAAATCCGTCATGTAACTGTCAGCACCGCAGTTAAGTGCGTTGATGATCATCTTGCGCTCGGCCGGTCCGGTGATCTCGACGCGGCGACAGAGCAGATCCTTAGGCAGTGGGGCGATGTTCCAGTTGCCGTTGCGGATGTGCGCTGTTTCGGGCAGGAAGTCCGGAAGCTTGCCCGCATCAAACTCGGCCTGACGTGCCTCGCGCTTGGCCAGCAGTTCATGGCGGCGAGGTTCAAAGGCACGGCACAGCTTGGCGACAAAAGCCAGGGCCTCAGGCGTTAGGATCTGGGCGAATTCTGGCGAGACGGGCGCCTTGATTTCGATTCCGGCGGGCAGTTGATGGGTCATATCGTATCCTGGGTCAGGGAAAAGCAGGGGTTGGCATTGCGTCATTCGTTGGCTCCGGGCAAGACAGTGACCATCTTCTCGGGCCTTAACGGCCACGAGCAGGCGAATGCCACTGTCCGTGTTATTAGAAGTATAAAGTTGTTGTTGCGGGGCAACAACCGTAATTTGCCTTCAGACTTAATTTAATTACCTAAATAATAACAGCATATTGCGGATAGCATTCCATAATGCGAAACTATGTACGTATAAATGAAATCTAGATATGCTGCAATGCGGCAACTCGGTTCAGAATCTGGTCTTCATCGTTCCGCTACACAACATATTGATCCGGTAGCACTCCGGGATCTTTGCGACCGGCGAAAAAAAAGCGGCTCGAAGAGCCGCCTATTCAGGGACGGAGGGCCTCACACTACGTGCTCAAGCGCCTCTTCGAAAATCAAATTAACTTTCTTATTATCGTCGAGGTCGATGGTGACTCGGCCACCGTTGGCTAGGCGTCCGAACAGCAGTTCGTCGGCAAGAGCGGAACGGATCGTATCCTGGATCAGCCGCGCCATGGGTCTCGCCCCCATTAGTGGATCGAAGCCTTGCAGGGCGAGCCATGCCTTGAGTTCATCGGTGAATACCGCCTCAACCTTCTTTTCATGGAGTTGTCCCTCCAATTGCATCAGGAACTTGTCGACGACGCGCAAGATAACCTCGTTGTCGAGTGCGGCGAAGGAGATGGTGGCATCCAGACGGTTCCTGAATTCCGGGGTGAACAGGCGTTTTATTTCGCCCAGTTCGTCGCCGGCCTGCCGGGTGGAGGTGAAGCCCATGGTCGTCTTCTGCAGCGCTTCGGCTCCGGCATTGGTGGTCATGATGATGACGATGTTGCGGAAGTCTGCCTTGCGCCCGTTGTTGTCGGTCAAGGTCCCGTGGTCCATCACCTGCAGCAAGATGTTGAATATGTCCGGATGGGCTTTCTCGATTTCGTCGAGCAGCAACACCGCATGTGGCTTCTTAGTCACTGCTTCGGTAAGCAGGCCGCCCTGGTCGAATCCGACATAGCCCGGCGGCGCCCCGATCAGACGGGAAACGGCATGACGCTCCATGTACTCGGACATGTCGAAACGGATCAGTTCGATGCCCATGCAGTAGGCCAGTTGGCGCGCTACCTCGGTCTTGCCTACACCCGTTGGTCCGGAGAAGAGGAAAGAACCGATCGGCTTTTGCGGGTTGCCCAAGCCGGAACGCGACATCTTGATTGCGCGAGTAAGTGCTTCGATCGCCTGGTCCTGACCGAATACCACCGTCTTCAGGTCGCGATCCAGGCTTTTCAAAGCGCTGCGGTCGTCCGATGACACATGCTGTGAGGGGATGCGCGCGATCTTTGCGACAACTTCCTCAATCTCGGTCTTGCCGATCAGCTTTTTCTGTTTGGACTTCGGCAGGATGCGTTGGGCTGCACCGGCTTCGTCTATGACATCGATTGCCTTGTCGGGCAGGTGCCGATCATTGATGAATTTCGCCGCCAATTCTGCTGCGCTGATGATGGCCGCGCCCGAGTACTTGACACCATGGTGCTCCTCGAAGCGCGATTTGAGACCTTTCAGGATAGCGACCGTTTCTTCGACCGACGGTTCGTTCACATCGATCTTCTGAAAGCGGCGGGAGAGCGCGTGGTCCTTCTCGAAAACTCCGCGATATTCGAGGTATGTGGTCGCGCCGATGCATTTCAGGTTGCCGCTTGAAAGTGCCGGTTTCAGCAAATTGGAAGCATCGAGCGTCCCACCCGATGCCGCGCCTGCGCCAATCAGGGTATGGATTTCATCGATGAAGAGAATCGCGTGGGGATTCTCCAGCAACTGCTTGAGCACTGCTTTTAAGCGCTGCTCAAAGTCTCCACGGTATTTGGTGCCGGCCAGCAGTGCTCCCATGTCCAAGGCATAGACCGTGGCGCCGGCAAGAATTTCCGGTACCCGTCCCTCGACGATACGCTGCGCCAAGCCCTCTGCGATCGCGGTCTTGCCAACGCCTGCCTCGCCGACCAGGAGCGGATTGTTCTTGCGTCGCCGACAGAGCGTCTGGATCACACGCTCGAGTTCCTTGTCGCGACCGACGAGGGGATCGATCTTGCCCATCATGGCCATTGCGTTAAGGTTCTGGGCGAAGCTCTCCAGTGCGCCTCCGGAAGCCGGGCCATCCTGCTCCTGCTCAGCCTGCTCGGCGTCGGCGCGCGCAGCCTGCTGCGGCACCTTGGTGATGCCGTGAGAGATGAAATTCACCACGTCCAATCTCGTTACGCCCTGACGTTGGAGGAAATACACCGCATGCGAATCCTTTTCGCCAAAGATGGCGACCAGTACATTGGCCCCCGTGACTTCCTTCTTTCCGGAAGACTGGACATGCAAAATGGCACGCTGAATAACGCGCTGGAAACCTAGGGTCGGTTGCGTGTCGATTTCATCGGAGCCGGTTACGGTCGGCGTGTGCTCGGCGATGAAGGTGGTTAACTCCTTACGCAATTCGTCGATATTGGCGGCACAGGCGCGCAGCACTTCGGCGGCCGAGGGATTGTCGAGCAGGGCTAGCAGCAGGTGTTCCACGGTAATAAATTCATGCCTCTTTTGCCTGGCTTCGACAAAGGCCATGTGCAGACTGACTTCAAGTTCCTGGGCAATCATTTTCAATTTTCCTCCATTACACACGCCAGCGGATGTTGGTTCTGGCGAGCAAAAGCACTTACCTGGTCAACCTTGGTTGCTGCTACGTCGCGAGGGTACACGCCACACAGGCCCCTTCCTTCTCGATGCACTTTGAGCATGATAAGCGTCGCCTGCTCTCGGCCAAAGCCAAAAAACTTTTCCAAGACCACAATGACGAAATCCATCGGCGTGAAGTCATCATTGAGCAGCAGTACCTTGTAGAGGCGAGGTGGCCTGATTTTGCCATGCTCGGTCTCGAGCACACCACTGTTGCGGTCATCTTGCTTGCGCGTTGCCATGAGGTGATTCTAATGCGTATTCTCGGATTCGCAACACTAACGCAAGCCGGGGAACAACGAGGTCATTCTGCGCCTTATTTCAGAGCGCTTGCAGCATAATGCTCGTGGCGACTTGGCTTGCTCCTCAGAATTTTGTGGCGTTCGGTAGAAATACCTTGACTCTTTCTCGATAGTTAAGTAAAAATTGTGGCGTGTTTGTCAATTTCAAGATCTCCTCAGTGTTGAAAACTCCGCAGCCCTTCATTTTTCCGAATAACCGCTTGGCGTTTTCTGCTGTTGCGAGCTTGCTGCGCAAACATGCCCCGGTGCGGCATCGTACCGGTTTGTGTGACAACGTTTAAGGAATAAGCTTTATGGCAACTGGTACAGTCAAATGGTTCAACGACGCCAAGGGTTTTGGCTTCATTACACCGGATGATGGCAGCGAGGATCTCTTCGCGCATTTCTCCGCAATCAACATGCCCGGCTTTAAGTCGCTGAAGGAAGGCGAAAAAGTTTCATTCGAGGTCGTGCAAGGCCCTAAGGGCAAGCAAGCTTCGAATATCCAGAAGGCGTAAGGCGCTCTCCCGGATTGCATAACCCGCCGTGGCGCAAGCCCGGCGGGTTTTTTACTGGTGCACCCGCAGGGCGCACCTTCTTCTACTAACTGAGCGCAGCCAGGGCCGCATTCAGGGTTGCGCTTGGGCGCATGGCTCTAGAGACCTTCTCGGGATCCGGCAGATAGTAGCCGCCCAAATCCTCGGGTTTCCCCTGGGCACCAATCAGTTCGGCATTGATCTTCGCCTCGTTGTCGGCAAGCGTCTTCGCAAGTATTGTGAAGCGCGCCTGGAGATCCCGGTCCTTGGTTTGTTCGGCCAGTGCCTGTGCCCAGTAAAGGGCAAGATAAAAGTGGCTACCTCGATTATCCAGTTCGCCAACCTTGCGGGCGGGGGACTTATCGTTATCAAGAAACTTACCGTTGGCCTGATCGAGCGTTTCCGCCAGAACCTGCGCCTTCGGGTTCTTGAAAGTCTGGGCCAGATGCTCGAGCGATGCCGCCAGGGCCAGGAATTCGCCCAGCGAATCCCAGCGCAAGTAACCTTCCTGCAGAAACTGTTGGACGTGCTTGGGGGCTGAGCCGCCGGCACCCGTCTCGAATAGTCCGCCACCTTTTAAGAGGGGGACGATGGACAACATCTTTGCGCTGGTGCCCAATTCGAGGATAGGGAACAGGTCGGTAAGATAATCACGCAGCACATTGCCGGTGACTGATATCGTATCTTTCCCGGCCCGGATGCGTTCCAGGGAGTAGCGCGTGGCTTCTTCCAGCGTCATGATGCGGATATCCAGGCCGCTGGTATCGTGGTCTTTCAGGTAACGTTGCACTTTCAGAATGATCTGCGCGTCGTGGCCACGGTTCTTGTCCAGCCAGAAGACAGCGGGAGCGCCGGTGGCTCGCGCCCGGCTAACGGCCAGCTTGACCCAGTTCTGGATCGGTTCATCCTTGGCCTGGCACATACGGAAGATGTCGCCTTGCTCCACCTTCTGCTCAAGCAGTGCCTTGCCTGATGCATTGACGACGCGAACGTTGCCGTCGGCCGCAATCTCGAGGGTCTTGTCATGTGAGCCGTATTCCTCGGCTTGCTGCGCCATCAAACCTACGTTGGAAACGCTGCCCATGGTCTTCGGATCGAAGGCGCCGTGCTTCTTGCAGTCGGCGATGGTCTCCTGATAAATACCGGCGTAGCAACGGTCGGGGATCAGCGCTTTGGTGTCGTGCAGTTTGCCATCGGGACCCCACATCTTGCCGGACTCCCGGATCATGGCGGGCATAGAGGCATCGACGATCACGTCGCTGGGCACGTGCAAGTTGGTGATGCCCTTGTCAGAATTGACCATCGCCAGTTCCGGCCGCGTTTTATAGCAGAGCTGGATGTCGGCTTCGATCTCGGCCCGCTGGGCATCCGGTAGTTTGGCGATTTTTGCGTATAGGTCGCCCAGGCCGTTATTGACGTTGACGCCCAGTTTCTTGATGACATCGGAATGCTTGGCAAAGACATCCTTGAAATAAACAGTTACGGCATGCCCAAACACGATGGGATCGGAGATCTTCATCATGGTGGCCTTGAGGTGTAGGGACAGCAGCACGCCTTGCTTCTGGGCATCCTGAATCTGCTCCTCGTAGAACTCGCGCAAGGCGCGACGGCTCAGGACGCTGGCGTCGATGATCTCGCCGGCCTTGAGCGTCGTTTTGGCCTTGAGAATCGTGGTCTTGCCATCCTGGCCGACAAATTCGATTCGGACATCCCCCGCTTCGGCAACCGTGACGGACTTCTCGCTGCCATAGAAATCCTGGGCGTTCATGTGCGCCACATGTGTCTTCGAGTCGGCGCTCCAGGTGCCCATCTTGTGCGGATGCTTTCTGGCATACTGCTTGACCGAGGCCGCCACCCGGCGGTCGGAATTGCCCTCCCGCAACACGGGGTTGACAGCACTGCCGAGTATCTTGCCGTATCGCGCTTTGATCTCCTTCTCGGCGTCGTCTTGCGGGTTCTCTGGGAAATCCGGAACCTTATGGCCCTGCGACTGCAATTCCTTGATCGCTGTTTTCAGTTGAGGAAGGGAGGCGCTGACGTTGGGCAACTTGATGATATTGGCTTCGGGTTTTTGCGTTAATTCGCCCAATTCTGCTAGTTCGTCAGATTGGCGCTGGTTCTCGGTCAGGTTTTCCGGGAAATTCGCAATTATCCGGCCCGCCAGGGAAATGTCCCGGGTCTCGACCACAATTCCCGCCGCGCTGGTGAATGCTTGGACAATCGGTAGCAACGAGTACGTTGCCAGGGCCGGTGCTTCATCAACATTTGTCCATATAATCTTAGAAATTTGCGTCGTCATGACTCTTGCCCTCTGTTAAGTATTTGATTTACATCGGTTTGCGCTCAATGCGTTAAGAAGCGAAATCGGGAGCAAAGTCGCAATTACGGCGTCAATTTTAACGCAAAAGCACTTGGCCGTAGCGAACGCGGTCTCAGCAACTGGGTTTTTAGTCATTCGGAATATTTGCGGTTCATTGCCGCGTAGTGGTGAAAATTCATGGTTAAAGCGTTTTCAGTGTCGATTTAATGCCAATATGGCGCAAAAGGCCTGCGTGCATGTGTCGACAAGCAAAATGGGGCGTTCAGAAGTGAGGGTGCAAGTAGAGTACGGGCAATTACAGGAATGGAACGGAACATGAGCCGGATCATCCTGTTCAACAAGCCCTATGGGGTTATGACGCAATTCACCGCCATTGTCGAACGCCCGACGCTCAAGGACTACATTGCGGTTCCGGGCGTCTATGCTGCGGGCCGGCTGGATGCGGATAGCGAGGGTTTGCTGGTATTGACCGACGATGGACGGCTGCAGCGACGTATCGCCGATCCTCACCACAAATTGCCCAAGATCTATTGGGTCCAGGTCGAGGGGGTTCCGGATGCTGCGGCTCTAAGATCATTTGCCTCAGGGATCGATCTCGGTGACTTCAAGACTTTGCCTTGCCGAGTCAGGCAAATTTCTGAGCCGGATGGACTGTGGCCGCGAGTACCGCCGATTCGATTCCGGAAGGAGAAACCGACCAGTTGGCTGGAGGTCGAGTTGCGAGAGGGCAAGAATCGCCAACTGCGGAGGATGACCGCGAAGATCGGTTTCCCCACTTTGCGCCTTATCCGCTGGGCTATCGGTTCTTGGACTATCGCGGGACTGGCACCGGGAATGTCGAGGGAGCTAGATGCCGCCTCCGAAGAGAAAGCTAGGTGAGATTGTCAACCTGCCCGAAAGTTGCGCGTTATTGTAAGCGACACCCGGTTTCGGCCTGAAGTGTCAAAACCAAAACCAAACATTGCAAAGGAATCCAAATGAGCAAGCTTCTGACCCTGTTGATCGCCGCCGCTTTTGCCGCCACTACTGCTTTCGCCGCTGATGCCCCGAAGGCCCCTGCTGCTGCCGCTCCCGCCGCTGCCACTTCGGCTCCCGCCGCTGATGCCGACAAGGCTGATGCCACGAAGGCTCCGAAGGCCAAGAAGGCCAAGAAAGCCAAGAAAGCCAAGAAAGCTGCTCCGGCCGCTGAAACCAAGTAATTGACGAATTAATGATGGGCAGGGTGACCTGCCCATCATTAAATTTCAGTCCGAAAGCCACACTGGCAGTATTGCTTCCGCTATAATCCCGCCGGTTGTTATTTACCTTGTTACACCTTGTTACATTTGATCATTCACCTCTAAGGATTCCATTATGAGCAAAATTCTGGCCGTTCTCGTTGCAACCCTGTTCGCTTCTGTTGCTTTCGCCGCCGACGCGCCTGCTGCTGCCCCGGCTGATAAGGCTGCTGTCAAGGCTGACAAGGCTGCTGACAAGGCTGCTGTTAAGGCTGACAAGGCCGCTGGTAAGGCTGATGTGAAGGCTGCCACGGCTGATGCGAAGGCCGCCACGGCCGACAAGGCTGCCGCCAAGGCTGACAAGAAGGCCGCCAAGGCTGATAAGAAAGCTGACAAGGCTGCCGCTGCCCCGGCCGACAAGCCCGCCGCCGCAAAGTAAGAAAGTCGCGGCGAAGAGAGAAATCTCTATTGTCGTTCTCGAGAAAGGCAGGGTCGCCCCTGCCTTTTTCTATGGTTCATCCGAGGGATATCCCATGGTATGGCGCAAACAATTGGTCAGTTGGATCGCGGCCGCTGGCCTTGTATTGGGGGCTTCGTGGGCTCAGGCTCAAAGCCTGTTGGAACTTTCTCTCGGCATTCATCGCATCCCGGCCGAGGTGGCGAACACCGATGAATTGCGCACCGTGGGATTGATGCAGCGCAAGAGCCTGCCGACGAACAGCGGCATGCTCTTCGTCTTCAATCAGGAGGCTCGGCACTGCATGTGGATGCGCAATACCCTGATTCCACTGGCGGTGGCTTTCATTGATGGTCAGGGACACATCATCAATATCGAGGAAATGCTGCCGCAGACCGAAAACACTCACTGCGCAGTCAAGCCGGCGAAATTCGCACTGGAGATGAATGCCGGGTGGTTCAAAAGCCGTGGTTATGGGGTTGGCGCGCCTATCGCAGGCATCGACAAAGCACCCCCGGCGCGATAGCCGCATCCCCATGGCTGGTTCAAGGGGTTCGTTGGTTTTAGCGCCGTGACGGGGTGCTGTAACGGCTTTCCTGAGCCTCTTTGGCGGCGAGTCCGCAGATTTCGTTATAGCGTTCTACCGTCATCAGTCTGACGTCAATCGCACTCAGCTTGCCGTCGCGTTTCAACGCGCCCAGCGCCAGGTCGACTGCGCCTGCCGCCGCCAGGATCGTTGTGATCGAATACATGACCGCTGCGGCACCTGCTTCTTCGATTTCGGCAATCGATGCTCCGGCGACCTGTGCGGCCTGTGAGATGTTGGCCAGTTGCGGTCCCGGCACTGCGGCGCAGATCGCACGCAAGTCCTCTATGCGATCTGCGCCTTGCACGAAGGGCATGTCGACGCCGGCCTCCAAATAGCGCTGCGCGCGTTCGATGGCGGCATCTCTACCGAGTACGCTCAGGGCATCAGTGCGTGCACAGATGACGAAATTCGAATCTGTGCGCGCGTCGAGGGCTGCGGCGAGGGGCAGGGCAATGCGGAGAAATAAACGGGCACCCAACCCAATAGGTGCCCGTTTCAGCAATGGCTGGAATCACTGCTCTTCAGACGAAGTTCTTTGCCGCGAAATCCCAGTTCGCCAGATTCCAGAAGTTTTCCAGGTATTTTGCGCGCGCGTTGCGATAATCGATGTAGTAGGCGTGCTCCCAGACATCGCAGGTGAGCAACGGCCTGTCGTTGCCGGTCAGCGGCGTTGCGGCGTTGCTGGTGTTCGCGATGTCCACCGAGCCATCGGCCTTCTTGACCAGCCAGGTCCAGCCGGAACCGAAATTGCCGAGAGCGGATGCCTGGAATGCCTTCTTGAATTCCTCGAAGGAAGTCCATTTCTTGTTGATGGCCTCAGCCAGCGCACCGGTTGGCGTTCCGCCGCCATTGGGCTTGAGGCCGTTCCAGTAGAAAGTATGGTTCCACACCTGGGCGGCATTGTTGAAGATGCCGGCCGATGACTTCTTGACGATTTCTTCTAGCGTGGCGCTTTCGAACTCAGTGCCCTTGATCAAATTGTTGAGGTTGGTGACATAGGTCTGGTGATGCTTGCCATAGTGAAACTCCAGTGTCTCCTTGGAAATATGCGGAGCCAGTGCGTCCAGCGCGTAAGGCAGCGGGGGTAAGGTGTGTTCCATTCGATATCTCCTGTTTGCGGTTATCAAGAAAACTTGACTATTTTAGTCGGAGATGGTCGACATGGCAAACATTCTTGTCTGTCCGCCCATCTTTAGCCTGTTTTGCGGACTTCGGCATGCGCCCAGCCGGCCGCGAAAAGCAATTCCAATGTATCGCCGGCGGCGATTTCGCTGCTGTCGCGCAGCACCTTGCCATTTCGGTCACGCACAATGCTGTAGCCTCGCTCCAGCGTGGCTTGCGGACTGAGTTGGCTGAGTGCTGCGGCGAGCGTATCCAGGCGGCCGCGCCGTTCGGCGAGACTGCTGTGCGCTGCGGCGGAGAGCTTTTGTTCTGCCAGCGCCAGGCGGCCCTGCATGGGCTGGATGAGCGGCCGAGCATGGTAGAAGCGCAGGCGGATGCGTTCCAGGACCACGGCATCATGGCGGAACCTCCTCGCCAGCGCGGCAATGAGACGCGTCGCCAAATGTGCCACAGTCTGTCGGTCACGCCCCAAACGCGCACCAGGGTGGATCAGGCGATGGGCGAGAAGATCCAGCCGTTGCATCCGTGCCTCGAGCAGCGACCGCAGTCCGTGTCGCAAGTTGTCGGCGAGCGATGCGAGTTCGTGCGTTGCGGCGAACCACCCGGCACTGATCAGTTCCGCTGCCGCTGTCGGCGTGGCCGCGCGGCGATCGGAAGCAAGGTCGGCCATGGTGGTGTCGGTCTCGTGTCCGATGCCGCACACCACCGGTATCGGACAGGCAGCGATGGCTCGTGCCACTACTTCCTCGTTGAAGGCCCAGAGATCTTCGATGCTGCCGCCGCCGCGGACGACGATCAGCGCCTCGATTGAGTCTAACTTGGCCCGCTGGCCGGCCAGCGTAATCGCGGCCGCGATCTTCTCGCCTGACCCTTCTCCTTGCACTGGTGTTGGGTAGAGGATCACCGGCAGATGCCCTGCGCGACGTCGCAGCGTCGTCAGGACATCGCGCAGCGCCGCCGCCTGTGGCGAGGTGACTATTCCGATCCGGCTCGGAAAGCGAGGCAGTTCCCGCTTCCTCTCCGCCGCGAACAGTCCCTCGCACTCAAGTTTCTCGCGCAGGCGAGCATAGGCCTCGTAGCGTGCCCCCAAACCGGCGCGACGTAGTCCCTCGATAGTAAGTTGAAATTCGCCGCGGGGTTCAAACAATGTCACCAGTACCTGGGCCTCGACTTGCTGGCCATTTTCCAGACGCCACGGCACTGACTGGGCGCGATTGCGGAACATGACGCAGCGTACCTGGGCAGTTTCGTCCTTAAGCGAGAAATATATATGTCCCGACGTTGCGCGGGTTAGGTTGGACACTTCGCCGCTGACCCACAACAGGGGGAAGCTCTGCTGTAGCATTTCGCGGGCGCGGCGATTCAGTGCGGAAACAGTCAGGACTTCAGCCATCATCCGGGGTTTGCAAAAATATGGGTTGACAAGTGCGTAAATATTGCCCGCGATTGTAGCGGAATCCACAGCGAGTCTTCGGTATTTCCGCAAGAACGTCGCAATCCCGCGTGGCGTCCGGGGTTCTTTTGTAACTAGCTGAATAATAAGCAAATTAATAAAGCAACATTTTGTGGCGGTCTAAGGAAAAGGCTTATGGGGAGCCAATTTAAGCCATCCATCCCCATCCAATCCACAAGCTTATCCACAGATATTGTGGATAAGGATGACGGACCATGCGTTACAAATTCCGGTAATCTAGGCGATCATGAAAGATGCTCTAGTTCCCCTGCAATCGTCAGCACTGATCGGGATTTTCCGGGAGGTACTCGAGTCCAGCCTCATCGAACGTGGGTCCAAGCAAGGCGTCGAGCTGCTCGGGCCGGTCGATGAGTTTTGGCGCAGCGTACCCCTGGTCGAGTTGCGGCGCATGGCCGAGGCCGGCAACATGGCGGCCCAAGGGGAATTGGCCTGGCGTTTTGCGGCCGGCGAGGGCATTGCAAGGTCTTACCCGCAGGCCGTGCGCTGGGCTGCCGCCAGTGCCGAGCGCGCCTGCGCTAGCGGTGAGGCAGTACTGGGTTGGCTGCGTTACAACGGCTTCGGCCTGCAGAAGGATCATTCTCAGGCGGTTCGCTTGTTCGAACTCGCGGCCTCCCGCGACGAACCGCGTGCCATCACCTGGCTGGCTCTTTGCCTGCTGCGCGGCCACGGCGTGGCCGCGAATGCGGCTAAGGCGGCCGAACTTTTCCGAACGGCTGCGAGCCGAGGGGGCCTGGGCGCGCGTCTGGCCCAGTACTGGCTGGGTCGCAGCCACTATTTCGGTCAAGGCGTCGCACGTGATTTCGCCGAGGCTGCCCGCTGGCTTGGATTGGCGGCGGAGCAGGGGCACCAGCGGGCGCGCGATCTGCTTGCGCGTTGCCATTTCTTTGGCCGCGGCGTCGTCGAAGACCGCGCGGCCGCTGCGCGCCTATGGCGCGCAGCGGCCGAAGGGGGCAATGCCGCCGCGATGTATTGCCTGGGTATGTGCCTGTATGCCGGCGAGGGCGGGCGGCAGGATTGCATCGAGGCGGTAGTCTGGTTTCGTGCCGCAGCGAGGAAACGCGTCACCGGCGCGATGTTTCTACTTGGGCAGTGCTATAGCTTCGGCTATGGCGTGACGCGTGATCCGCAGGCCGGCCTGGGTTGGTATCGCCGCGCTACGGAGTGCGGCAACCGCGAGGCCGAATTCGAGTTGGGAGAATCCCACGCTTTCGGCAGTGCAGGCGTGGCCCAGGACATTACCGAGGCGATCCGTTACTACCGCGCTGCTGCGCGTCAGGGGCATGTCCGGGCGCAACTCAAGCTAGGCCACTGCTATCGTTGGGCTGACGGCGTTGCAGAAAACAAACGGCTGGCTGTAGCTTGGTATCGCCGCGCAGCGCAGGGCAATGACCCTGAGGCCCGGGTCTGGTTGGGGGAATGTTATGAGAACGGCGAAGGCGTTCCCCAGAATATGGTTGTTGCCCTGGATCACTATCAGGCCGCGACGGCAGCCGGTAATCCCCACGCACAGGCCGAGTTGGGGCGCTGTTATCTGCATGGCATCGGCGTGCGCGTCCATTTGAGGCGCGGCGAAGCGCTGCTGCGGGCTGCTGCGGATGCAGGTTGGCAGCCGGCGCTTGGGGAGTTGGAGCGGTATTATTTTACTCAGGCCGAGAAGCACTTCCACGGCTACGGCGTTGCCGTCGACGCGCCACTGGCGATCGTTTACTACCGCAAGGCTGGCGAATTGGGACATAGCCGCGCGGCTTTCATGCTCGGTGAATGTCATCGTTACGGGATCGGTATGGCGCAAGACTGTGTTCAGGCGGTCCTCTGGTATCGCAAGGCGGCGCACTTGTTCGACGCCAAGATTGCGCTCGCCGACATGAGCTATTTCGGTCAAGGCGTCGTGCGGAACTATCGCGAGGCACTCCGTTGGTACGGGCAGGCGCTGGAACAGCACGAGGACGCCTATGCCATCTATAGCGTGGCATTTTGCCTGCTGCACGGCCAGGGCGCTGCACGCAACCCCCGGGAGGCTGTCCGCTGGCTGCGCCGCGCGGCGCTATTGGGCGATGTGAATGCGCAGCATGAGCTTGGCTGCGCCTACTATCAAGGCCACGGCATAGCGCAGAACTTGCGCCTGGCCATGAAGTGGCTGCGCAGTGCCGCCCGGCTCGGTAGTGAGGAAGCGCTGGCTTTCCTCGAGCGCGTCGAATGCGGTGACAAGCTCAACTGATGATTCGACGTGCTTCGAGGTGCTCTCGTTGCAGATGGGCTGCGGCGATCTGGCTGTCCAGTTTGTCGGCCATCTCCTTCAGGAGGTCGCGGCCGCTTGCCCGGGCCAGTTTGGCCGCCAGGAAAAACTCGTAGAGGCTTGAAGCGAGCAGGCGGTTTAGTTCTGCCGCGATCTCGCTGATGCGCTGCTGCATCCATGTGACCTGACGCTCCAATTTGCTCGGGGTTCGCGTTTCCTCTTGAGTGCAGTCGTCGCGGCGCTCCTGCCACTGCGCCAGAATCTCGCGCAGCACCATTTCGTCGCTGTTGCGGTAGGCACGGTTGGCATCCTTCATCAGACCCGTGCGCCAGCCACGGTCCGCTTCGTTTTCGGCGCGGTCAGGATGGATCCTCTGTGCCACTTGACGAAACAGGCGCTTGAGATCGCTCGAAGGGGCAAACGGCTTCTCCGCTTTGTCCAGTTCGGCGAAGCGGCTGCGCTCTTGCCGCGAACGTTCTGCCTGAGCTTGGGCTTGCCGCGCCTTGTCCCGGGCTGGGGCATCGTCTGGCGCCACCTCAGCGAGTGCCGCGGCGATGGTTGCCTGGAGCCGGTCGAGTTCTGCCATGCGGGCGCCTACCAACTCGTAGTAGCGGCGGGTGAATTCTGCCAACTCCGCCTGTGCGGTGGCAAACTCGAGTTCCATTTCGGAGAGTTGTTGCGCCAGAAGCTCCCGTTCAGCAAACAATCGCGTTTCTTTGCCGACCAAGGCGAGGTCTCTGCCCGTTGCGGCGGGATTGACTTCGTCCGAGAGTAATAGCGCATGTCTGCCTCGCGTCAAGATTTCTGCTATGGCTCCCGGTATGCGCTCTGGGTAGACGAAGAGCACGACGTCGCGTAGTGCTCCGCCCTGTACCTCGGCTTGCGCGAGGGACATGATGGCTATTGGGAACAACTCATCGACCGGGGGCGGTTGGTCATCGTTGCCGGCACACCACTCAAGCGCCGCGGCCCAAATTTCTTCGTGCTCCCTGAGGCGAGCCTGTTGTGCCTGCCAGGCGGCCGCGCAACTGTTCTCGCCGCCTCGCGCAAGCCGGCTCTTCAATAGCGACAAAGTCGCGCGCAAGGCGGTCCGGGCGGCGAAGCCTGGTTGAGGTAGCACTAGGCAGAGCGGGCGCTGAGCCAGTTCGAGGGCATTGGAAAGCTGCGCTAGCAACTCGTCGTCAGGTAGCACGACAAGCAGCGTCTGGTCTGCGCTGATCGTCGCTGCGACGAATTCCGCCAGCGCCTGAACCAGTTCAGACACGCTCTCAGGCATGCGTGCGCTGGGAGGTGCTACGAGCGTGGTTGGCGCCAACTGGGCGCGCCAGACAGCTGCGACGGCCTTGGCATCCATGGGCGGCGGCATTGGCATGGGTGCGATTGTAGCCGAACGGGCGCTGGTGAAATCTGGACCCGCCTTGCCGAAAGCCCTGCCTCAGGCTAAAGTGCGAGCTTATTCCGCTCTCCGTTAGGAGTCCTTGTGTTCTCCATCATTCTTGCCGCCGGCTGGCCGATTTGGCCTCTGCTGCTCGCCTCCATCATCGCCGTGGCCTTGATCATCGAACGTGCTGCGGTCTTGCGCCGAACCAAGATTGTGCCGCCCGGACTGCTGGCCAGTGTCGTTGGCGATTTCCGTCAGGTCGGAGTCAACGAGGAAGTGCTAAAGCGCCTCGAGGCGCATTCGCCGCTTGGACGGGTCTTTGCCGCAGGTTTGCGCAACGTCAAGAGTTCTCGCGAAGTGATGAAAGAAGCCATCGAAGAAGCGGGGCGCGGCGTGGCCCACGAACTCGGGCGTTATCTCAACAGCCTCGGGACCATTGCCTCGATCAGCCCACTGATGGGGCTTTTCGGCACAGTGGTCGGCATGATAGAAATCTTTGGCTCGCCCACTTCCTCCGGCAACAATCCGCAGGCGCTTGCCCATGGTATCTCGGTGGCACTGTACAACACCGGTTTCGGACTGGTCATCGCCATTCCGAGCATGATTTTCTACCGCCATTTTCGCGCTACAGTCGATGGACTGGTGATCGAAATGGAGTTGCAGGCGGTGAAATTGGTGGAGTTGGTGCACGGCGACCGCAAGTGACTATGCCATGAACTTCCAGCGCGGGCGCTTGCAAGAGGAACCGGAGATCAACTTGATCCCCATGATCGACGTGCTGCTGGTGATTTTGATCTTTCTCATGATCACCACCACTTATTCGAAGTATGCCGGCCTCGAGATCAATCTGCCTACCGCCGACGCACAGCAGGCACAGGAGCAGGCGAACGAAATCAACGTCGTGGTCGGCCTTCAGGGTGACGTGACGGTGAATAAAAGCGCTGTCGGCGGGCGCGACATCGATGCCATCAGTCAGGCATTGAAGAGCGCTGCCGGCGCGGCGAAGGAGCCTGTGGTGGTTATCAGCGCCGACGCCAAAGCGACCCATCAGAGCGTGATCGACGTGATGCAGGCGGCGCAGTTGGCTGGCTTGTCCCATATCTCCTTCGCCACCCAAAACGTCGGCCGCTAAACGGCACTCCGGCATGCTCGCCGCGTCCCACCCGGCACCGCACGCGCCGGCATGAAACTGAGCGGTCTCCTACAGCGCGCCTGGCTGGAGCGCGGCGCGTCGGCGGCCTGCCTGCTGCCGCCGGCTATACTGTTTTCCTGGCTTGCTGCGCTGCGCCGCACCTTGTATCGCCGCGGGATATTGAAGACCTGGCGACTGTCCCTGCCGGTGATCGTGGTCGGTAACATTACCGCCGGGGGTAGTGGCAAAACACCGTTGACGCTGTGGTTGGTGGCGCGCTTGCAGCAATGCGGCCTCAATCCTGGCGTGGTGAGCCGTGGTCACGGCGGCGCAGGCAAAGTGCGCGAGGTGTTGGTCGACAGCGATGCTGCGGCTGTCGGCGATGAGCCGCTGATGATCAGGCGACGCATGACGATCCCGGTTTTTGTCGGCCATGACCGTGTTGCCGCGGCGCGTGCGCTGATCGGCGCCTATCCCGGATGCGATCTGATTGTCAGCGACGACGGTTTGCAACATTACCGCTTGGCGCGAGACTTCGAAATTGCCGTGGTGGACGCGCGTGGTCTGATGAATGGCTGGCTGCTGCCGGCCGGGCCCCTGCGTGAGCCATCGTCACGCCTGGCGCTCGTCGATGCGCTGGTGCTCAATGATTTTCAAGCAACGCTACCGGCCGATGTGGGGGGGGCGCCGCGGTTTCGCATGTGTTTGCGGGGCGATATTTTCCATGCTCTCGCCGATCCGCAACGGACTTGCTCCGCCGATGCACTTGCCGGTCTGCATCTGGCCGCAATCGCCGGAATCGGTGATCCCCAACGCTTCTTCGCGCATCTCACCGCTCTCGGCCTCTCCTTCGCGCCCCGAGCCTTCCCTGACCATCATCGCTATTGTGTCGCAGACCTTGCCCAGATTGAAGGTGATGCGCTGCTGATGACTGAGAAGGATGCGGTAAAATGCGCCGGTCTTACGGATCGCCCGGTATGGGTGTTGCCGGTCACAGCGTTGGTCGAACCGGATCTCGTTGTCTTAGTCATGGAGAAGCTCTATGGACCCACGCCTGCTTGAAATCCTCGTCTGTCCTGCCTGCAAGGGTCCTCTCGACTTCCGCAAGGCGCAATCCGAACTGGTTTGCAAAGGGTGTCGGTTGGCCTATTCGATAAAGGACGACATTCCGGTGATGCTTGAAGACGAAGCGCGCCAACTTTCGGCCGAAGAAGCCCGCTGATAGTGCCCTTCAGAATTGTCATCCCGGCGCGCTACGGATCAACGCGACTGCCGGCCAAGGCGCTCGCCGACATCGCCGGGAAACCTATGATCGTGCGGGTTGCCGAGGCCGTTCAAACTGCCGACGGTGACCATACCGAGGTTTGGGTCGCCACCGATCATGCCGATATCGTCAAAGCCGTAGAGCAATATGGTTTCAGGGCGATCTTGACCCGATCAGACCATGACAGCGGCACTGATCGCATTGCCGAAGTAGCCGAGCGACTCGGCTGGGGCGAGCAGGATATCGTGGTCAATGTCCAAGGCGATGAGCCTCTGATCGAGCCGGCATTGCTCACCAAAGTGGCCGCCGCCTTGCTCGAGGATGCTGGCGCCGCAATCGCCACCGCCAGCCATCCGATCGTGGATGCCGCCGACTTGTTCAATCCCAATGTGGTGAAGGTGGTGTGCGCCGCCGATGGCCGTGCGCTGTATTTTTCCCGCGCCCCCATTCCCTGGGACAGGGACAGCTTCACCCGGAGCCGCACTGAGTTGCCCGCCGATCTGCAAGCCCGGCGGCACATCGGCCTCTACGCTTATCGGGTCGCTTTCCTGCGCCAGTATGGCCGGCTCGCGGCCTCGCCGCTGGAGCGCTGCGAGGCGCTGGAGCAATTGCGGGCGCTGTGGCACGGCTTCGCCATCCATGTCGTGAGTTGCGATCATGCTCCCGCTGCAGGGGTGGATACGCAGGAGGATCTTGATCGGGTGCGGCGCGAATTTGACCATCGCGGTGATTGACGCTATGTTCAGCGCTTTTGGCCATGCAGCGACAAGAACGGGCGTAAGACATGCGTAATTTCGGCAGCGTATTATGGTTATTCCAAACTTCATGGGTGATTTCATGCGTTTGATTCTCCTCGGGCCACCCGGTGCAGGGAAGGGTACTCAAGCCGGGTTCATCTCGGCGCGGTATGAGATTCCCCAGATTTCAACGGGCGACATGCTGCGCGCCGCTATCCGCGCCGGAACGCCGCTTGGACTGGAGGCGAAGACCGTGATGGACGCGGGACAACTCGTCTCCGATGTCGTCATAATCGGTTTGGTGAAGGAGCGTTTGCAGCAGCCGGACTGCGCCAAAGGCTATCTGCTCGACGGTTTCCCGCGCACCATTGCGCAAGCAGAGGCGCTGAAGTCGGCCGGGATCGGTATCGACTACGTGCTCGAGATCGACGTCGAGGACAGTGAAATTGTCGCCCGTATGAGCGGGCGTCGTGTCCATCCCGCATCGGGCCGGACATATCATGTAAAATTCAACCCGCCCAAACTTGCCGGCACGGACGACGTCACTGGCGAACCATTGATACAGCGCGAAGACGACAAGGCGGAAACCGTGATGAAGCGCCTTGAGGTGTACCGCGCCCAGACCTTGCCGCTGGTCAAATACTTTCAGAAATGGGCGGCGACCGGGGCTGCTGAAGCACCGAAATATCGCAGGATCGCCGGTGTTGGCTCCGTCGACAACATCCGCATGAAAGTCTTCGGAGAGTTGGTCTAGGGAGAGATGGATGCAGCAGCGTAACGCTTTCTATGCGCAATCCGGCGGTGTTACCGCCGTCATTAATGCCACGGCCGGTGCATTGATCGAGGCGGCGCGCGCGCATCCGGACCGGATTGGAAAGGTATTCGCCGGCAGGAACGGCATTATCGGCGCGCTGACCGAGGACTTGATCGATACCTCTTTGGAATCGGCCGAGGACATCGCGCGTCTGCGCCATACGCCGTCAGGCGCTTTCGGTTCCTGCCGCTACAAGCTAAAAAGCCTGGAAAGCCACAGGGCCCAGTATGAGCGGCTGATCGAGGTCTTTCGCGCCCATGACATAGGGTACTTCTTCTATAACGGTGGCGGCGACTCTGCCGACACCTGCCTCAAGGTGTCGCAACTGTCGGCGGCGATGGGTTACCCCATCGTTGCCGTCCATGTGCCCAAGACCGTCGATAATGATCTGCCCCTGACCGATTGCTGCCCTGGTTTTGGCTCGGTGGCAAAGTACGTCGCCGTATCGATGCGCGAGGCCGGCTTCGACGTAGCATCCATGGCTAAGACCTCGACCAAGGTGTTCGTGCTCGAAGTCATGGGCCGCCATGCCGGTTGGATCACTGCCGCCTGTGGCCTGGCTGGAGAGCAGCCAGGCGAGGCGCCGCACTTGCTGCTGTTCCCGGAAATTATCTTCGACGAGGAAGCCTTCCTGGCCCGCGTCAAGGACTGCGTTCTGCGTCATGGTTATTGCACCATCGCAGTGTCTGAGGGCCTGCGCGGCGTCGACGGAAAGTTTCTGGCTGAGGCCGGCACCGTCGATGCGTTCGGCCATGCCCAACTCGGTGGTGTCGGGCCGCGCATTGCCCAACTCGTGGCCGATCGGCATGGTTACAAATATCACTGGGCTGTGGCCGACTACTTGCAACGCGCTGCGCGCCATATTGCTTCGAAGACTGATGTCGAGCAGGCTGTGGCCGTCGGCCGAGCCGCCTTAGAACTGGCGCTGGCTGGTCAGAATGCCGTGATGGCGACCATCGTACGGCTGGCCGACAGCCCCTACCGCTGGCAGGTTGGCGTAGCCGAGCTGAAGGATATCGCCAATGTCGAGAAGAAGATGCCGCGCGAATATATCACGGCTGACGGTTTCGGCATCACTGCAGCCTGTCGGGCTTATCTTGCGCCCTTGATCGAGGGCGAGGACTATCCGCCCTATCGCAATGGCCTTCCCGACTACGTGCGTTTGAAGAATGTTGCGGTGGCGAAAAAGTTGGCGACCTTTAGCATCTGAAAGGTTCGTGGCTGGGTAGTAGTGACATGCTGGAACGCGGCTCGCCGCGCGCCGGCGAGTAAGGGGGGATGGCGATTGCCATCAGAGTGATGACAAGAAAAAGGAGTATTTGATGTCTGGACTAATGTTTGCGCTGGTCTGCGCAGTCGTGGCAATTGTCTACGGCGCGGTTTCCAGCAAGTGGATTCTGGCCCAGCCTGCCGGAAATGAGCGTATGCAAGAAATTGCCAGCGCTATTCAGCAGGGCGCCCAAGCCTATCTCAACAGGCAGTACACGACAATCTCGATTGTCGGCGGCGTGCTGTTTTTCATTATTGGTCTCGTGCCGGCACTTGGCTGGACGACTGCATTCGGCTTCCTGATCGGTGCGGTGCTTTCCGGCGCGACAGGTTACATCGGCATGAATGTCTCAGTTCGGGCCAATGTCCGCACCGCCGAGGCGGCTCGCCATGGCTTGGCTCCTGCGCTCGATGTCGCCTTCAAGGGCGGCGCCATTACCGGCATGTTGGTGGTCGGCTTGGGCCTGCTCGGTGTTGCCGGATATTACGCCTACCTGAAAAGTGTCGCAGCGCCCGGCACTAGCATCGACCATATCATTCATCCGTTGATCGGTTTGGGCTTCGGCTCTTCGTTGATCTCGATCTTCGCCCGTTTGGGCGGCGGCATTTTCACCAAGGGCGCCGACGTCGGTGCCGACCTGGTGGGCAAGGTCGAAGCCGGGATTCCTGAGGACGACCCGCGCAACCCGGCGGTCATTGCCGACAATGTGGGCGACAATGTCGGCGACTGCGCCGGCATGGCTGCCGACCTGTTCGAGACCTATGCCGTGACCATCGTCGCGACCATGCTGCTGGGCGCCTTGATGCTGAAGGCCAATGCCGAGGCTGCGGCAATCTATCCGCTGGTCCTGGGCGGTTTTTCGATCATCGCCTCGATCGTCGGTGTCCAGTTCGTCAAGGCCCGCGATGGCGGCAAGATCATGAATGCGCTGTATCGAGGCCTGATCGTCTCCGGCGTGATGGCTCTGATCGCCTTCTACCCGATCACCCAGATGTTCATGCCCGACGATGCGCTGAATGCGGTGATGGGCATCAACGGCGGCGCCCAACTGCGGCTCTACGGCGCCGCGGTCATCGGGCTGGTGCTCACCGGTCTGATGGTCTTCATCACCGAGTATTACACCGGCACCGACTTCAAGCCGGTCAAACATATCGCTGAAGCTTCGACGACCGGTCACGGCACCAACATCATCGCCGGCTTGGGTGTCTCGATGCGCTCCACGGCATGGCCGGTACTCTCGGTGTGTCTGGCGATCTGGAGCGCCTATGCACTGGCGGGCCTGTACGGCATCGCCATTGCGGCGGTTTCCATGCTGTCGATGGCCGGCATCATTGTCGCACTCGACGCCTATGGCCCTATCACCGACAACGCCGGCGGCATCGCCGAGATGTCCGAACTACCGGCTGCGGTGCGCGCCGTGACCGATCCGCTCGACGCGGTGGGTAATACCACCAAGGCCGTGACCAAAGGTTACGCCATCGGCTCCGCAGCGCTGGCCGCCCTGGTGTTGTTCGCAGACTACACTCATGCCCTCGAGTCAGCGGGCCGAGTGCTGACCTTCGATCTTTCCAATCACCTGGTGATCATCGGCCTGTTTGTAGGCGGTCTGATTCCCTATCTCTTCGGCGCCATGGCGATGGAAGCGGTTGGCCGCGCCGCAGGTTCCGTGGTGGTGGAAGTGCGCCGCCAGTTCAAGGAAATTCCCGGCATCATGGAAGGTACTGCCAAGCCCGACTATTCGCGCGCGGTGGATATGCTGACCAAGGCGGCGATCAAGGAGATGATGGTACCGTCCCTACTGCCCGTACTGGTGCCGGTGGTGGTCGGCTTCCTGCTCGGACCGCAGGCGCTGGGTGGGGTTCTGGTCGGCACTATCGTCACCGGATTGTTCGTTGCCATCTCGATGACCACCGGCGGAGGTGCCTGGGACAACGCCAAGAAGTACATCGAGGACGGCCACTTCGGTGGCAAGGGTTCCGAGGCGCACAAGGCCGCGGTGACCGGCGATACCGTCGGCGATCCCTACAAGGACACAGCCGGCCCGGCGGTCAATCCTCTGATCAAGATCATCAACATTGTCGCGCTCCTGATCGTGCCTTTAGTAGCCTGATGATTGCGTGACCTTTGCGCGATTGCCGCCTGATGTCGGCGCAGCGTAGATTGACGGGCAGCTTTTTGGCTGCCCGTTTTTTTCTGCGCTGCTGCATAGCCTGCGTCTATCTCTCTGCTGCCTCAGCGCAGGAGCCGCCGGCCCAACCGGAAGATGCGACTGGCTGGCAGTTAAGGCCATCGTCTCATGCGCGACGCTTTATGGCGGTGACGGCGAACGCTTATGCGACCGATGCTGCCGTCGAGATCCTGGCGCTCGGCGGCAGCGCCATCGATGCCGCGATCGCCGCGCAACTAGTGCTGAATCTCGTCGAACCGCAGTCATCGGGCATCGGCGGTGGCGGCTTCCTGCTCTATTTCGATGCGGCGAGTAAGCGGACTGTCGCCTACGATGGCCGAGAGACAGCCCCGGGAGCGGCCAGGGCCGAGCGTTTCCTCTCTTCCGAAGGTGCGCCCATGGATTTCTATGCGGCCGTGGCCAGCGGCAAGTCGGTGGGTGTTCCCGGACTGATTGCGCTGCTTGCGCTGGCCCATGAACAGCATGGCCGGTTACGCTGGGAGCGGTTGTTCCGGCCGGTGATTCGGCTCGCCTCGGATGGTTTTGTCGTTTCTTCCCGGCTCCATCAATTGCTCGCTCGCGACCGATTCCTGAAGGGTGACGAGCATGCCCGCGCGCTTTACTATCAGGCAGACGGCGCACCACTGCCGGTCGGGGTGCAACTGTCCAACCCGGAGCTTGCCGCGACTTTGCGTCGATTGGCCGAGGAAGGGGCGCAGGCCTTCTATCGCGGCGAAATCGCGAAAGACATCGTCGCCACTGTAGCGGCGCAGGCGAGAGGAGCCGGCGATCTCGTCATGAAGGACTTTGCCGCTTACCGTGCCTTGGCGAGGCGCCCGGTCTGCGGGCAGTATCGGGGCTATCGCATCTGCGGCATGCCGCCTCCGTCCGCTGGCGGTGTTTCCGTATTGCAATTGCTGGGTCTGCTCGAGCGGACGCCGTTTTCCGCATTACCGCTGAACTCGGTTCAAGCCGTGCATTTGTTTGCCGAGGCAGGAAGGCTCGTTTTCGCCGATCGCCACCGCTACCTTGGCGATCCAGATTTCGTTCCCGATACAACCCGCGGCTTGCTCGATAGGCATTACCTCGATGGTCGGGCGAAGCTGATCTCGGCCGGGCGCAGCATGGGTAGCGCTCCGCCGGGAATTATCGGTGGCGCACAGCCATCAGGCGACGATACCGCGCCGGAGCTTCCTTCGACCAGTCATCTGTCCATCGTCGATGGTTTGGGCAATGCCGTGGCGCTGACCAGTTCGATCGAGTCCGCCTTTGGCAGCCGCATCCAGGTGCGCGGTTTCCTGCTCAACAATCAACTTACCGACTTCTCCTTTCGCCCGAGCCAGGGCGGACTGCCCGCCGTGAACCGGGTAGAGGCGGGCAAACGGCCCCTTTCGTCGATGGCGCCGACGCTGGTGTTCGACAGGCGCGGCCGGCTCTATGCGGTGCTCGGCTCACCTGGAGGCAGTCAGATTCCCAACTATGTGGCGCAGATTTTGACCGCACTGCTGGACTGGCGCGTGGCTCCGGATGACGCTCTGGCCTTGGCGCATTACGGCAGCCGCAACGGGCCGACCGAACTCGAGCAGGGCAAGACGGAGGGGACACTCGCTTTGGCGCTGGAAAGACTCGGGCACCGGGTCGAGATGCGCGAGATGACCAGCGGTGTGCACCTCATCGAGCGCGCGAAATCGGGAGGCGGCTGGATCGGCGCTGCAGATCCGCGGCGTGAAGGAACGGCGCGCGGCGATTAGCGGACTACGCTCCGCGCTTCTTGAAATCTGCGAGGCGAAAACCGGACAGTGCCAACGTGCCGAAGTAGGCGAGTCCGCCGCCAGTTACTAGAGCCGACAAGCGCAGTACACGCGGCAGTGTGGCCATATTGAGCCAGGCCCCCTCCTCTCCCATGCCGAACCACAGTGTGGCGGCCAGGACTGCCAAGGCCAAACAGATCTTGCTCAGGAAGCTTCCCCAGCCTGGTTGCGGCGCGTAAATGCCGATGCGGCGCAGACCGTGATAGAGCAGGACAGCGTTGAGACAGGAGGCTAGCCCGATGGATAGCGCCAGCCCGGCATGCTTTAGCCAGCCGATGAAGGCGAGGTTCATCAACTGCGTCATGGCCAGCGTCAGAAGCGCGATTTTCACCGGCGTGCGGATGTCCTGACGAGCGTAGAAACCGGGCGCGAGCACTTTCACCAGAATCAGTCCGGACAGGCCGATGCTATAGGCGACCAGTGCCGACCGCGTCTGCAGGACGTCGGCGGCGGCGAAAGCGCCGTGCAAGAACAGCGTGGCCAGCAGAGGAACGGCGAGTATTGCCAACGACAGCGCAGCGGGCAGGGTGAGCATCAGGGTCAGGCGCAGGCCCCAATCAAGGAGTTTGGAAAATTCAGCGGTATTTGCGTCGGCGTGAAATTTCGACAGGCTGGGCAGCAGGATCGTGCCCAGTGCCGCGCCGAGTAGTCCCGCCGGGAATTCCATCATCCGGTCTGCATAGTAGAGCCAGGAAACGCTGCCGCTGGGCAGGAAAGAGGCGAAGATGGTGTTGATGACCAGGGAGATCTGCGATACTGACACGCCCAGTACGGCGGGCGCCATCAGTTTTAAGATTCGTCTTACGGCCGGGTCGCGCACATCGAAAGAGAAGCGCGGCAGCATGCCTATCCTGGCCAGCGCAGGTAACTGGATCGCCAGTTGCAGTATGCCGCCCAAGAGCACCGCCCAGGCCAGCGCCATTACCGGCGGGTTGAACCAGGGTGCTGCGAGAAGCGCCATGCCGATAAAGGAAAGATTGAGCAGCACCGGCGTGAAGGCCGGCAAGGCGAAGCGACTCCAGGTATTGAGCACGCCGGCGGCGAGCGCCACCAGTGACATGAACAGGATATATGGAAAGGTAATACGGGTAAGTGCTACCGTCAGCGCGAACTTGTCTGCATCGGCGGCGAACCCAGGCGCCGTGACATAGATCAGGAACGGTGTTGCGACTATGCCCAGGACAGTGACGACGGTGAGAGCCAGAAACAACAGCGTGGCGACGTGGTTCACCAGTCGGCGCGTCTCGTTTTCTCCGCGACGGTTCTTGTATTCAGCCAGGATAGGGACGAAGGCCTGCGAGAAGGCACCTTCCGCGAACAGCCGACGAAGCAGGTTGGGCAGGCGGAAGGCGACGAAAAATGCGTCCGTCGCCACGCCGGCGCCGAAGTTTCTGGCAATGACGAAGTCCCGGACGAAGCCGAGGATGCGCGACAGCAGGGTCATGCCGCTGACGGTAACGAGAGCCTTGAGCAGGTTCATGCGGCTGACGCAAAAGTGGGCAATGGTAGCGGCTTTCCGGGCCTTCCGCGCATCTTGCGCCGAACCTTGAATACCCCTATAATGGCCGACTTTTCACGCCCTAGCCGGAACAATACTTATGGCCAACAGCGCCCAAGCCCGCAAGCGAGCCCGTCAGGCGGTCAAGCAGCGTACCCATAACGTGAGCTTGCGCTCGACGCTGCGCACCGCAATCAAGAAAGTACAAAAGGCGATCGTCGCCGGCGACAAAACCGTCGCCCAAGCGGAGTTCACTCAGTCGATGAGCATCATCGACAGCATCGCCGACAAAAAGATCATTCACAAGAACAAGGCCGCGCGTCACAAGAGCCGCCTGTCGGCCGCCATCAAAGCCCTTTAAGCGTACTCAGCGAACTAGGCGCGACCATAACGGCGCGTCTTCCGCGACGCTTCGGTGACGTGCCTGATCGCGTCTGACTTTTCTGTCTTAAGCGGCCGATCGTTGTGGCCAGCGCCAGTCTTTACGAACCCCTCACGAATAACTTCAGCCATAAGCAGGATTTGACCGTGCGAACTTCCACGCCAGTTCTACCCGCATTGGAGTAAGGGCGGGATCAATGTGACCCCTGCACACAGTGTACAGGGCACCGTTTTTCACATAAGATGCAGCTCTTGGCAAGACGCGATTCTCGGTCTTGCGAAATCACGGCGGCGCGAGCCGCCGTGGCTATTTGGAACCTTTGTTTCACGCGGGGCATGCTATGCCGCATTTGATGAACACCTACGCTAGGCAGCCGATCGCCTTTACCCACGGACAGGGCTCATGGGTATTCGATCAGCAGGGTCGGCGCTATCTCGACGCGCTCGCCGGCATTGCCGTGAACACCCTGGGACATGCCCATCCGGTTCTGGTCAAGGCGCTGTCTGACCAAGCCGCTCGCTTGATCCATGTCTCCAATCTCTATCGTATCCCGGAGCAGGAGCTATTGTCAGACAGACTTGCCGAGATTTCCGGCATGGACGAGGTGTTCTTTTGCAACTCCGGCTGTGAGGCCAACGAAGCGGCGATCAAGTTGGCCCGGCTGTACGGACACCAGCGGGGAATAGAGCAGCCCGCCATCATCGTCATGGAAAAAGCTTTCCACGGCCGCACCCTGGCGACCTTGTCCGCCACGGGGAATCGTAAGGCACAGGCCGGCTTTGAGCCACTGGTTGCCGGCTTCGTGCGTGTTCCTTTCGATGATCTGTCAGCGGTCGAAGCAGTGGCGCAGAATAATCCGAATGTCGTTGCCGTACTGATGGAGCCGATCCAAGGGGAAGGCGGCATCAACATCGCACATGACGAATATCTGCAGGGACTGCGGCGTATCTGCTCGGCGCGTGGTTGGTTGCTGATGGTCGATGAAGTGCAGTGCGGTTTTGCCCGTACCGGCAAGTGGTTTGCCCATCAGCATGCCGGCATTGTTCCGGACGTGATGGCCCTGGCCAAAGGCTTGGCCTCCGGACTTCCGATCGGCGCCTGCCTGGCGGCTGGGCCCGCCGCCAGCGTATTCAAGCCAGGCAGCCATGGTTCCACCTTCGGCGGCAATCCCCTCGCCTGTGTCGCCGCCTTGACCACGCTAGCCGTGATTGAGCAGGATGCCCTGCTGACGCATGCGCTGGTTCTCGGCGAAACTATCAGAGCCGGCCTGCGCACACGCCTTTCCGGCGTCGCGGGCATTGTTGATATCCGTGGCGACGGCCTGATGATCGGCATCGAACTCGATCGCCCGTGCGGGGAACTGGTGGAGCGCGCAGTTCAGGCTGGGTTGCTGATCAATGTCACTGCCGACAAGGTAGTGCGCCTCTTGCCGGCGTTGAACTTCGCTGATGCCGAAGCCGAGGAACTGTTGGTCATTCTCACCCAGTTGATCCGCGAGTTCCTCGGCGCATGAGTATGGCGAACATGTCCACTTCACCGAGGCACTTTCTTCAATTCAACGATTTTTCCCGCGCAGAGTTTGATTACCTTTTCGAGCGCGCGCGCTGGATCAAAGGGCAGTTTAAAGGTTACCAGCAATACTGGCCGGTCACGGATCGTACCCTGGTGATGATCTTCGAAAAAGCCAGCACGCGCACGCGCTTGTCCTTCGAGGCGGGCATGCAGCAGTTGGGCGGGTGTGCGATCTACCTCAATACGCGAGATTCGCAACTGGGCCGCGGCGAGCCTGTGGAGGATGCGGCCCAAGTCATCTCGCGGATGAGCGATATCGTCATGATCCGCACCTTCGAGCAGGAAATCATCGAGCGCTTCGCCGCCAACTCGCGCGTTCCGGTCATCAACGGCCTCACCAACGAATACCATCCTTGTCAAATTCTCGCCGACATCTTTACCTATATCGAGCATCGCGGTTCAATCGAAGGCAGGACCGTGGCCTGGATCGGCGACTCGAACAATGTTTGCAATACCTGGCTGCAGGCGGCCGAGGTCTTCGGCTTCAACGTGCATGTCTCAACCCCGCCCGGCTACCAGGTCGAACCGGAGCGCGCAGGCCTCTATGGCACAGATCATTATGAGGAATTTTCCGACCCCATGGAGGCTGCTCGGGATGCCGACCTGGTGACCACCGACGTGTGGACTAGCATGGGCTTTGAAGCGGAGAACGAAGAGCGCTTGCGCGATTTCGAGGACTGGCAGGTGGATGGGGAGATGATGCGGGTGGCCAAGCCGGATGCGCTGTTCATGCACTGTCTGCCGGCGCATCGCGGTGAGGAAGTCGCCGCCGAAGTAATCGACGGGCCGCAGAGCGTGGTCTGGGATGAAGCGGAGAATCGATTGCACGCACAGAAGGCGTTGCTGGAATATCTGTTGATTGGCCGCGTCAATGTCTGATTTGTTTATGGGATATTTGCAATGAGCGATGTGAAAAAGGCGGTGCTGGCTTACTCGGGGGGGCTCGACACGTCTGTGATCCTCAAGTGGCTGCAGGACACCTACCAGTGTGAAGTAATCACCTTCACGGCCGATCTCGGCCAGGGTGAGGAACTTGAGCCGGCGCGCAAGAAGGCGCTGCAATTCGGCATCCTGCCCGAACATATCTTCATCGACGATCTGCGCGAGGAATTCGTGCGCGACTTCGTGTTTCCCATGTTCCGCGCCAATGCCGTGTATGAAGGCGAGTACCTGCTCGGCACGTCGATCGCCCGGCCGCTGATCGCCAAGCGTCAGATAGAGATCGCGCACCAGACCGGAGCGGATGCCGTGGCGCATGGCGCTACCGGCAAGGGCAACGATCAGGTGCGCTTCGAACTGGGCTATTACGCGCTGGATCCGAACATCAAGGTGATTGCGCCGTGGCGCGAATGGGATCTGCTCTCGCGCGAGAAGTTGATGGCGTATGCGGAGCGCCATGGCATTCCGGTCGACATGAAGCACAAGCAGGGCGGTTCGCCCTATTCGATGGATGCCAATCTGCTCCACATCAGCTTCGAGGGCCGGCACCTGGAAGATCCATCGCGCGAGGCCGAGGATTCGATGTGGCGCTGGACGGTGTCGCCGGAGCAGGCGCCAGATTCCGCCGAATACCTGGAGATTGAATATCAGAGGGGCGACATCGTCGGTCTCAACGGGACCCGTCTTTCTCCCGCAACAGTCTTGACGCGCCTGAACGAACTGGGTGGCAAGCATGGCATCGGCCGCCTCGATCTGGTCGAGAATCGCTATGTCGGCATGAAGTCACGCGGCTGCTATGAAACGCCAGGCGGCACGATCATGTTGCGGGCGCATCGCGCCATCGAGTCGCTTTGCCTCGACCGTGAAGTCGCCCATCTCAAGGACGATCTGATGCCGCGCTACGCCAGCCTGATCTACAACGGCTACTGGTGGGCGCCCGAGCGCCGCGCCTTGCAGGTCCTGATCGATCATACTCAACAGACGGTCAATGGCAAGGTGCGCGTCAAGCTCTACAAGGGCAATGTCATCGTGGTCGGACGCGAGTCGGAGAGCGATTCGCTGTTCGATTCAACCATTGCAACCTTCGAGGACGATGCCGGCGCCTACGATCAGAAGGACGCGGCCGGTTTTATCAAGCTCAATGCCCTGCGCCTGCGTATTGCGGCGAACCTGGCCCGGCGTAAGGGTTGAGGCGGGGTCGATAGCCGCAATCAGTGGAGAAACAAATGTCCGATTTTATAAGCCAGTTCGATAACGTCAGCGTCGTCAAAAAGGCCAACTTGTACTTCGACGGCAAGTGTGTGAGCCATACAGTACTGTTTCCGGACGGGACCAAGAAAACTTTGGGCGTGATCTTTCCGTCGTCACTGAGCTTCAATACCGGCGCACCCGAGGTGATGGAGCTTAATGCCGGCAAGTGCCGTATCCGCCTGAAGGGCGATGCAGCTTGGAAGCACTATGGCGCCGGTGAATCGTTTTCCGTGCCGGGCAACTCCAGTTTCGATATCGAGACACTGGAAACCCTGGACTACGTTTGCCACTTCAATTGAGGCATTGAGCGGAGCCTGAGATGCCATCCTTCGATATTCTTTCAGAAGTGAATCAGGTCGAACTGCGCAATGCCGTCGACCAGGCCAACAAGGAAATCACCAACCGCTTCGACTTCAAGGGTTCTGACGCGCGCGTTGAAACTGGCGACAAACTGCTGACGCTTTTCGCCGACGACGATTTCAAACTGAGTCAGGTCTATGACATCCTGACGCTGAAACTGGGCAAGCGCGGTATCGACGTGCGCTGCCTGGAAAAGGAAAAGGCTGAGAAGGTCAGCGGCAACAAGGTCAAGCAGGAAATCAAGGTCAAAGTGGGCGTCGAGGGGGAACTGGCCAAGAAGATCGTCAAGCAACTCAAGGACAGCAAGCTCAAGGTGCAGGCCAGCATCCAGGGGGATGTCGTGCGCGTCTCCGGACCTAAACGCGATCTCCTGCAGGACGCGATCGCTCTGGTGAAGAAGGCGATCATCGACTTTCCGTTGCAATTCGGCAATTTTCGCGACTAGTGCTCGTCGTTGTCTGAAAGACAACCCAGGGTACTAGTGCCGCGAAGCAGGTACTAAGTGCTCTTCAAGCCGGCTATCCATCTGCCGTAGAGGCGGTCGGCGACGGCATGCAGGGACTTCAGGTTTTCGCTCATGTTGGCCAACATGTCCGCCGCTTGTTGCACGCCAGGCCCGGTTGAGGCAGCGATCTCTTCGCCGCCAATGGCGCACCAGTTCTCTATCATTCCAAGGGTCATCTCGACATGGCATTGCAACCCAAGATTCTGGCCCAGAACAAAAGCCTGGTTCGCGCAGTGGCGGCTTTCCAGGATGCGCGTGGCTCCTGCCGGCAGGCTGAAGGTCTCGCCGTGCCAGTGGAAGGCGAGAATGTCCGACGCTCCATCGAACCATGTCCGCGCCGTGGCGTTGTCAGCCACCCTCGTCATGCCCCAACCGATTTCCTTCACCGGGTTCTGTCCCACTTTGGCGCCCATCGCTTTGGCCAATAATTGGCCGCCCAGGCAATGGCCGAGCACCGGGATGTCCTGCGCCACGGCTTGGGTAATCAGAGAGCACTCTTGAGCGATCCAGGGAAGCGAGTCATTGACGCTCATTGGCCCGCCCATGAAAGCCAGTCCGCTGAATGCAGCGGGGTCGGTCGGCACAGGTTCCCCTGCATCTATGGTCAACAGTTGCCACGGTAGCGCGTGATGATCGAGGAATGTGGCAAAATACCCGGGCCCTTCTCCGGGGCTATGGCGAAAGATGGCAACTGGTCTCATGTCCGCATTATCTACGAGTTCATCGCCGCGTTGTATCGAAACCGGCATTCTGAAACGCTGCGGGTGAGTTTGCTGTCGATGCCCAGCGCAGGAAAGAAAGCACCTGATGAGCGAACTTATCACCCCGCCGCTGCCGCCAAGTGTTACTTGGCTGCGCCAGCGCTTTGCCTCTGGCGGTTCTGAGTCCGACCAAGCAGTCGTGATCGAGCGTGGCGTGTCCGAACGGCCACTGACCCGGGCAGCGGTGCTGATTCCGTTGATCGAACGAGAGACTGGACTGACCGTGCTGCTCACCCAGCGTACCGCGCATCTACGCGATCATGCTGGGCAGATCAGCTTTCCCGGCGGGCGGTGCGAGGAGTCCGACACCTCGATCGTGAACACCGCCTTGCGCGAGGCCCAAGAGGAAGTCGGCCTTGACCCGGCCCAGGTGGAAGTGCTGGGCCTGCTTCCCGAGTATCGCACTGGAACGGGCTTCACAATTAAGCCGGTAGTGGCGCTGGTTCGCCCACCGTTGAATCTCAAGCTTGACGATTTCGAGGTGGCCGAGGCGTTTGAAACGCCACTGTCTTTCCTTCTTGATCCCGCCAACCATCAACGTCACAGCATCGAACATCAGGGCGGACGACGCGAGTACTACGCTATGCCCTGGGAGGGTTATTACATCTGGGGCGCTACGGCGGGGATGCTGGTGAGCCTGCACCGTTTCTTGTTTCACGAAGACTGAAGCCTGACGGTGTGGTATCTTCTTGGTTCCTTTGCGACCGCCTTTTGGCGTCCCTGATCCCTTTAACCCCATCTGCATGGCCTTGTTTTCCATTGCCGCTGCGTTGATCCTCGAGCAGATCAAGCCCCTTGCCCAGGAGCGCTTCGTCCTGGCACCGTTGGCGCGCTTCGCATATTTTATCGAGGATCATTTAAACGACGGGCAAGCGCGCCACGGAGCGCTTGCTTGGATGGCCGCGGTCGCGCCTGCAGTGACGATTGTTCTCCTGCTGCAATGGCTGCTGGTGTCGCAGCCGGTGCCGAATCTGCTCCTGAGTATCGGCTTGCTCTATCTGACGATGGGCTTTCGCCAGTTCAGCCACTATTTCACCGATATCCACTTGGCCCTCCGCTTAGGCGAATTGGATCACGCTCGGGCTCTGCTCGGGGAATGGCGCGGCCGTAGTGCAGAGCGGTTGAGTTCCAACGAAGTGGCGCGAGTGGCGATCGAGGAGGCGCTGGTCGCCTCGCACCGGCATGTGTTCGCGCCGCTGTTGTGGTTTGTCCTGATCGGTCCGGCGGGCGCCCTGTTTTACCGGCTGGCATTGTTCTTCAAGAGCCAGTGGCGGCAAACAGAGTACGGGGACTTTGGCCGCTACGCCGCGCGCGCTTTCGCGCTCATCGACTGGTTGCCGCTGAGAGTCACCGCTGCCGCCTTCGCCGTGGTCGGCGATTTCGAGGGCGCCGTATTCTGCTGGCGCACTCAGGCAGCGCGCTGGCCGGATCCCGCCTCCGGTATACTTCTGGCAAGCGGCGCCGGGGCTCTCGGGGTTTGCCTTGGCCGACCAATACAAGAAATCACGGAAGTGCGTGAACGGCCGGAACTCGGCTTAGGCGACGAAGCTGACGTCGAGTTCATGCAAAGTGCAATCGGACTGGTATGGCGCTCGTTGGTACTCTACCTGCTGCTGCTGGCACTTTTCTGGGTGGCGAGTTGGGTAGGTCGATAATTTCATCAGGAGAAACAAATGGCAGATAAACGTGAAGTAGTCATTGTGAGTGGCGTACGTGCGCCAATCGGTAGTTTCGGTGGGACGCTCAAGGATTTTTCTTCGTCGGCGCTCGGTGCCCGCGTGGTTAAGGAGGCGATTGCTCGCGCCAAGATCGATCCGGCCCAGATCGGGCAGTTGGTCTGCGGCAATGTGATTCACGGTGAAGCGCGCGACATGTACGTGTCGCGTGCGATCGCCCTTGATGCCGGCATGGCCAAGGAATCCTGCGCGCTGACCCTGAATCGCCTGTGCGGTTCCGGCCTGCAGGCCATCGTCACCGCTGCCAATGCAATTCAGCTGGGCGATACCGATGTGGCCATAGGTTGCGGCGTCGAAACCATGAGCCGGGCCGGTTATCTGATGCCGGCGGCGCGCTGGGGCGCCCGCATGGGCGATACCAAACTGATCGACATGATGGTCGGCGCCCTGACTGATCCTATGTCCCCGAATCACATGGGCATCACCGCCGAGAACATCGCCGAACAGTTCGACATAACGCGCGAGCAACAGGATGCCTTTTCGCTGGAGAGCCAGAAGCGTGCGCTGGCGGCCATTGCCGCAGGCCACTTCAAGTCGCAGATCGTACCGATCGAAATCCAATCCAGGAAGGGCAGCGTCTTCTTCGATACCGACGAGTATCCGAAGGCCGACACCTCTCTGGAGAGCCTCGCCAAGTTGAAGCCTGCCTTCAAGAAGGATGGAACGGTAACCGCCGGTAATGCGTCAGGCATCAATGATGGCGCCGCAGCCGTGCTGCTGATGGAAATGGGCGCCGCGGCCAAGGCTGGTTTGCAGCCTTTGGCACGACTGGTGTCCTACGCTGTCGCTGGCGTCGATCCCTCGATCATGGGGACCGGCCCGATCCCGGCCGTCAAACTGGCGCTCTTGCGTGCTGGCCTGTCGGTGAAGGATCTCGACGTGATCGAGTCGAACGAGGCCTTCGCAGCACAGGCACTATGCGTAGCCAAGGGCCTGGAGTTCGATCCAGTCAAGGTGAACCCCAACGGTGGCGCAGTCGCACTTGGTCATCCGTTGGGTGCCACTGGCGCCATCCTCACCGTCAAGTGTCTCTATGAACTCGCGCGTATCAACAAGCGCTATGGTCTGGTCACCATGTGTATCGGCGGCGGTCAGGGCATCGCGGCAATTTTTGAACGCATGTAGACTCGACCGTCCCGCTAATCCCGGGCCTTAAGCCGCAGAAATTGTTCATAGCGGTGGGCGTTGATCAGGCCCTGTTCTACCGCCTGTTTGATGGCGCAGTTGGGTTCGGATTGATGGCGGCAGTCGCGGAAGCGGCAGCCGCCTAGGTGGGGCCGGAACTCGACGAAGCCTTCTTCGATGGCTGAGGTTGACAGGTGTTTCAGACCGAACTCCTGCAAGCCGGGACTATCGATCAGTGACCCCCCGTGGACGAGGCGGTAGAGGCGAGCGTGGGTGGTGGTGTGCTTGCCCGAGTCCAGCGCAGTTGATATCTCCCGCGTCGCTGCGCTGGCGCCCGGCACCAGGGCATTGATGAGTGTCGATTTGCCCATGCCGGATTGACCCACCAGCACCGAAATTTCGCCGGCGAGATAGGGTAGGAGTGGCGTCGCATCGGTGTGTGCCGAGAGTTCGAGTACCGCATACCCCAAGGACGCGAGTGGTGCCAGGCGCGCTCGTGCCGCCGGCAAGCGATCGACAAGGTCAATCTTGTTCAATACGATGATGCTCCGAAGTCCCTGGCTTTCTGCAGCGACCAGGGCGCGCGCGAGCAATTCGTCTGAAAACGACGGCTCGGTGGCGACGACAAGCATGATTTGACTGGCGTTGGCGGCAATCAATTTCTCGCGGTAGGCATCAGAGCGATAAAGCAGCGAAGTGCGCGGCAGGTGACGCAGGATCTGCGCTTGGTCGGTTGAGGCGCGTTCCAGTGCGACGCGGTCGCCGCAAGCATAGGGGCTTTTCTTGCCGAGCGGAATGCCTGTGATGCAGCTTCCATCGGTGAGTTCGACTTCATAATGCCGACCGAAGGCAGCAACAATGCGTCCCTCGAGCATCCCGCTCAAAGGCCGAACAACGCGTCCATCTTGGCTGCGCAGATGAAGTCGTTGGTGGAGAGTCCGCCAATGGCGTGGGTCGCGAAGCGGACGCGGGATTGCTGGTAGCAGGTGGTCAGATCGGGATAGTGATCCTCCCGGTGCGAGATCCAGGCCGTTGCATTGACGAAGGCCAGAACATCATAATAGTCCTTGAATCGATAGTTCTTCACGATGGTGTTGCCCTCGCGTATCCAGCCGGAGAGCGAAGAGATGAGGGGATCGGTCTCCGTTGCGGAGAGCAGATTTATCTCCCCCTCGCAGGGCTTGCATTTTTCTGTTTGGAGTTCTCCGGACAATGGCAACCTCCTCATGCCTTGCGCAACTGCGCGATGCGCAACGACGCGGGCGGATGGGAATCATAGAACAATGAATATACCGGATCGGGCGTCAAGGTCGACGCATTGTCGCGATAGAGCTTGACCAGGGCCGCGACGAGATCGGTGGCGTTCGTCTGGTGGGCAGCGTAAGCGTCCGCCTGATATTCATGGCGGCGCGAGATATGAGACATCAGTGGCGCGAGAGGAAAGGAGAATATCGGCAAGACCAGAAAGAACAGGATCAGCGCGAGGGCCGTGCTCTGGCTGTTCACACCGAGGCCGGCGTAAAACCAGGATTCCCCGATCAGCAAGGCAAGCAGCCAGAGAAAGCCCAGGCTGAGCGCGGCGAGCAGGATGATGCGTTGCCAGACGTGGCGATGCCGGTAGTGGCCGAGTTCGTGGGCGAGCACCGCTTCGACCTCCGCCGGTGCCAGACGCGTGAGCAGGGTGTCGAAGAAGACGATGCGCTTTGCCGCTCCAAATCCAGTGAAGTAGGCATTGCCATGGGCAGAGCGTTTTGAGCCATCCATTACGAATAGGCCGCTGGCCCGAAAGCCGCAACGCGAAAGTAGCGCTTCGATGCGGGACTTCAGTTCGGCGTCGTCGAGCGCCGAGAATTTGTTGAACAGCGGTGCGATCAAGGTGGGATATAGCAGCAGCACCAGCAAGTTGAAAGACAGCCAGAACAGCCAGACATACATCCACCAGTTGCGCCCCATCGCCGCCATCAACCAGAGCACGCTGAACAGCACGGGTGCGCCGATGACAATACCGAGCAGTCCCTGCTTGAACAGATCGGCGAGGAACAAGGGCCACGTTACCTTGTTGAAACCGAATCGCGCTTCAAGAACAAAGGTGCGATAAAGAGTGAAAGGCAGGTCGATGATGAAGCCGGTCAGCGCTAAACTGGCGAATAGCGCAAGACTGTGGGCATAGCCGCCGGCGTCGAAGAGTCGCAGCCAGAAATCGTTAATGGCCTGCAACAGGCCACCGTATGTGAGCGCGAGAAAAAGCAGCGTGCTGACAGCAAAGTCGGCCATTCCAAGGCGCGTCTTGGCACTGGTGTAATCAGCTGCCTTTTGGTGCTCCGCCAGGGAAATTCGCTCTGAGAATTCTGCCGGCACGGCGCCGCGGTGTGCCGCGACGTGATGCAGATGGCGCAGGGCGAGCCAACCGCGCAGCAGGCCATTGAGCAACAGGGCTGCAAGACAGGTGAGCGAGAAAAGCTGGCTGGTCGTGAGGAACATAAGGACGTCGATATAAGGAACTGTGACAGAATACGCGTTTTTCAGCGCAAAAATTATGGCACAAGATCAGAATGCTCTCGTCTGGCTGGACATGGAGATGACCGGCCTCAATCCCGATTCCGACCGCATCATCGAGATCGCTTTTGTCATCACCGATTCTAAACTCAATATCGTCGTCGAAGGACCCGCTTGGGTCGTTCATCAAAGCGATGCCGTGCTCGATGGCATGGATGACTGGAACAAGGGCACCCACGGGCGCTCCGGACTGATCAGTAAGGTCAAGGCATCGTTGCTTTCCGAGGTGGAGGTTGAAGAACAGTGCTTAGCCTTCCTCAAACTGTACGTGCCGGAGCGTGCTTCGCCGATGTGCGGCAATTCGATCTGTCAGGATCGCCGTTTCATGGCGCGCTACATGCCGAAGCTCGAAGCTCACTTCCATTATCGCAACCTCGACGTTAGCACCTTGAAAGAACTGTGCAAGCGCTGGAAGCCCGAACTGGCCAAAGGCGTCGTGAAGAGCGGCAGGCACGAGGCGCTTGCCGACATCAACGAGTCGATCGAGGAAATGAAATACTATCGCGACAACTTCCTCAAACTTTAGTCTTCCCGTTTGCTCGTACGCTGGTAAAGGCGCAAGCGCTCGCTGCGGTCACCTGGACGATGGCCTTCCCATAGCTTGCGCCAGCCCGCCGGTGTCGGTCGATTCTTTGCGTCGCCTTGTTCCAGCCGGAAACCGCAGGCTGCCGCTGCGGGCGTTTCGGCTACCTGCGTGACGATGCCGGCAAAGTAATGCAGCGAAGCACGCTGGGCGCCACCGAGGTCGCGTCCGGCGATGCATTCGGCATGCCCCGTGGAGTTGGAGGGCAGCGATTGTTGGAGCGAGAGGGCGACCCCGCGGTAGCTTTTGCCGTAATCGATCCAGGGCAGCAATAGCGAGATAAGCAGCACCCAGACCAGCGTTACGCCCGCCGACCAATGAGTGACGGCGCGCCAAGGCGAGCGCGGACTGGCGAAGATCAACCAGAGCCATACCAGGGTCAAGAGCGCCGCAAGGGTCATTGCGCTGATATTTCCTTGAGCGACGAAACCTGGCTCCAGTTTGGCAAAGTTGTGCGCGATCTTGGCTGGAATACCAAAGATCATGGCAATGCCACCAAGCCATATGAGTCCTGCTGCCAGCGTAAAGGTCATCATGCCGAACCAGTCGAAAGCGTTGGTAGCGCCACGCTGCAATCGGCCTGCCCCGGTTGTTGCCAAGAGAACCAGGGGTACCAGAAGAGGCAGTGTCTGGAGTGGTCTCGGCCCATAGAGGAAGATCAGCGCCAGCAGCGTTGTTGCAGTGCCGGCGATGGGTAGCGCCAGCGCTGGTTCGGAAAGGCGATGGCGGTGGAGCCAGAGTGCCCAAATCGCTAACGGCAGTGCGGGCCAGGCGAACCAGGCCAGCAGTTCGGCGTGGTTTGGCAGTGACGTCAGCCAGTTGTTTTGAAAATGGACGGCGACAGTCGTCCGCCATGCAAACAGGGCTTCCGGTGCTCGCCAGGAAAGCAGTAGTGGCCACAGGGCGATAAGCGGCAAGGCCATGGCCCAGGCGATCAGCAGGCCCTTGCGGCTGGCGCTGCTGCGCCAATGGCGATGAGCGGGTAGCATGAGCAACAGCGGTGCTAGGGTGATCAGTGCGGTCAAGCCGGTGGCGAGGAAGCCCAGGCCCAGGCCTAGCCCCGCTTCTATGCCTCCCGCCATTGGTCGCTGCGGCAAAAGGGCAAGGCCGGCATAGAACGTAGCGCTGGCTGCGAGTAATGCGACCAGTGGTTGCATGTCATGGATCGGTACCATCAGACCGAGGCAGCCAATGCTGATCAGGATGGCAGTGGTGCCGGCTTCAGGACCATGAAGCCGGCGACTGGCCGATGCCAACTGCGCGAGGAAAACTGCGCCAAACAGGCCGGAGGCGAGTCTGGCCGCATCGTGCAGTGGCAACAACTGGCCGAATAGCTTCGCGCAAGCGGCGGCAATCCAGTAATAGAGCGGGGGCGAATCGAGCGCTGGCTCGCCAGCGAGGTGCGGCACCAGCCAGTCGGAACCAGTGAGAAAACCGTAAGTGATCCCGAAGTGAACGGCGTCCTCGCTTTTCCATGGATCGTGGCCGGTAAGTCCAACGAAGAGATAGAGCGAGCACAGAGCAGCTAGCGCTGCTCCAGAGAGTGGCAGTGTGACAGGAAGGCGGCGCAGAGCGGTCATGCGGACATACGCATCAGAAACGAAAAAAGGCAGCCGAAGCTGCCTTTTGCTGTTCGGAAGCCGAATCAGGCCGAGCGCTGTACTGTGCCATATTTCTGGCGGAAGCGTTCGACACGGCCGGCGGTATCGACGATTTTTTGCTTGCCGGTGTAGAACGGGTGGCAAGCCGCGCAAACTTCGATGTGTAGCGGTCGGCCTGTGGTTGAACGTGTCTTGAACGTGTTGCTGCAACTGCAGGTTACGTCTATCTCAACGTAGTTGGGATGTATGGATTCTTTCATGATGGGTTCCCTTTGGTCGCGCCGCCCTAACTAAGTGCGGGAAAGGGCGGCATTATCCTAGAAATTTCTGTGAAATGCAATCGTCAGCGCATTATCCTCTGCGCATTGCATCGAAGAATTCGGCATTGTTCTTGGTCGCCTTGATCTTGTCGAGCAGGAACTCCATCGCTTCCATGTCGTCCATGTTGTACAGCAGCTTGCGCAGCACCCACATTTTTTGCAGTACGTCGGGCTTTAGCAAAAGTTCCTCTCGGCGCGTGCCGGAGCGGTTGACGTTGATCGCAGGGTAGACACGCTTTTCCGCCATCCGGCGGTCAAGGTGAATTTCCATGTTGCCGGTTCCCTTGAATTCCTCGTAGATCACATCGTCCATGCGGCTACCGGTATCGATCAGTGCCGTGGCAATAATGGTCAGCGAGCCGCCTTCTTCGACGTTACGGGCGGCGCCGAAGAAACGCTTGGGCCGCTGCAACGCGTTGGCGTCGACACCACCGGTGAGCACCTTGCCCGAGGCAGGAACCACCGTATTGTAGGCACGAGCAAGGCGGGTAATGGAGTCGAGCAGGATAACCACATCCTTCTTGTGCTCGACCAGGCGCTTGGCTTTCTCTATCACCATCTCGGCAACCTGGACGTGTCGCGTGGCTGGTTCGTCGAAGGTCGAAGCCACCACTTCGCCCTTGACGGAGCGCTGCATTTCGGTCACTTCCTCGGGGCGTTCGTCGATCAGCAGGACGATGAGCACCACATCTGGGTGGTTCACCGAAATAGCGTGGGCGATGTGTTGCATCATCACCGTCTTGCCGCTTTTCGGACTGGCGACGAGGAGCCCACGCTGGCCCTTGCCGATCGGCGCGATGATGTCGATGACGCGGCTGGTGGTGTTCTCTTCACCCCGCATGTCTCGCTCAAGCAGCATGTGCTTGTTCGGATGCAGGGGCGTGAGGTTTTCGAACAGGATCTTGTGTTTCGAAGCTTCTGGCGGTTCGCCGTTGACCTTATCCACCTTGACCAGAGCGAAGTAACGTTCGCCGTCCTTGGGTGTGCGAATCTCGCCTTCGATGGTGTCGCCCGTGTGCAGGTTGAAACGTCGAATTTGGCTCGGACTGATGTAGATGTCGTCGGTACCGGCCAGATAAGAGGTGTCTGGCGAACGCAGGAAACCGAAACCGTCGGGCAGCACCTCCAGAGCGCCATCGCCGAAGATGCTCTCACCCTTCTTAGCGCGGTTTTTGAGGAGAGCGAAAATCAATTCCTGTTTGCGGAGGCGATTGGCGCCGTCGATCTCGTTGGCGATGGCCATTTCGAGCAACTGGCCTACGTGGAGGACTTTAAGCTCCGATAGATGCATGTGGGGAACCTGCTGGCAGTGAAGCGGGGAAGTGGAAGAGAAGAACCCGCGAGGATTTGAGGAATACTTGGGGAAAACGAGACGGGCTGATTTCTGCCCGCGCGACGCGCAGATGCTGCGTTATTGCATCTCTAAGTGGTAGGCGTCGCGACTTTCAACACGGACTTTAGCGGTATCAGAGGTTGCTGTCAATAAAGGCGGTCAGTTGGGATTTCGACAGAGCACCAACCTTGGTTGCCTCGATGTTGCCTGCTTTGAATAACATCAGCGTCGGAATGCCGCGAATACCCAACTCACCGGGTGTCTTCTGATTGTCGTCGATATTGAGCTTCGCAACCTTGAGTTTGCCGGCGTAATCCTGCGCGATTTCGTCCAGGATAGGTGCGATCATCTTGCATGGACCACACCATTCGGCCCAGTAATCGACCAGCACGGGCAGGCCGGACTCGAGTACTTCGCTCTTGAAAGTGGCATCTGTGACGTGGTGGATGTGCTCGCTCATAGCTTCCTCTTGCAGTTAAGGTGTCGGCCCATTGGGGCATCGTAGGTTGATTGTTATTGGTTGTGCTGAGCAGTGCGGATGTTTGATTCAAACCGCCTTGATTTGCTACCACATGTGGCATCGGTAGGGTAGGCCCGAAATGGCATCGATGCTTCTCGTAGATGGCATTAATGCTTCTCATAGCCATTTTACAATATTCTCAAGCACTTTGCAGGTGCCTCTATCGCAAGCGTATATTTATCGACTTGCACGGGGAACTTGGGGTCGCTATGGATCGCACCGAACGCTTCTACATGATCGACCAGTTGCTTGGCGAGAGGCGTATTGTGCCTTTCGTTGTTTTGAGGGAGAGGCTTGGCGTCTCACGCGCCACTATCAAGCGTGATCTCGAATACCTCCGGAACCGACTCAATGCGCCGATCATCTGGGATCGCGAACAGGGGGGGTATCGCTTCTCCGAGACGGAGCAGGCGGGCGGGCAGTATGAACTGCCCGGATTGTGGTTTAACGCTTCCGAAATTCACGCTTTGCTCACCATGCAGCACTTGTTATCAAGCCTAGATAGCGGCGGCCTTCTAGGGCCGCATATACATCCTCTCTTGGTTAGGCTGCGCTCCCTGCTGGGTTCGGTTGACAATACTTCTGATGAAATTCAGAAGCGCATTCGTATCATTGGCGTCGCCGCCAGAAAAATGACGTTCGAGCACTTTTCTGTTGTTGGTTCATCGCTGTTGCGCCGCAAGCGTTTAAAGATTTCCTATTTCGTGCGATCCAGAGGTGAGGCGACTGACCGTGAGGTATCGCCCCAACGACTGGTGCATTACCGAGAGAACTGGTATCTAGACGCTTGGTGCCACCTGCGCAATTCATTGCGCAGCTTTTCGGTGGATGCTATCCGCTACGCAGAGATTCTTGAAACGGCGGCACGCGATATCCCGGGTGAATCCCTGGACGATGTGCTGGGCGCCGGATATGGGATTTTTTCCGGTCGGCGCATAAAGTGGGCGAAATTGAGGTTTTCGCCGCGGCGTTCGTTGTGGGTTGCAAGCGAACAATGGCATCCGCGGCAGAAGGGCGGCTTTGACCAAGAGCAGCGCTATGTACTGGAAATTCCCTACAGCAGTCATCGTGAGCTGTTGATGGACATCATCAAGTATGGGCAGGATATAGAAGTATTGGCACCTGCGGAATTGCGGCGTGTAGTGCGTGAGGAGTTGTCAGCCAGCTTGAAACTGTATCCTGAGTGAAGCTAAACGAGTACAAAATCTAAAAGAGTGTTTACAAGCCGGATTAGCTTTGGTATAGTCTCGCCTCTTCGCTGAGTGAGTTGTTTTTAAGCAAGCCAGCCGTTCTTTAACAACCAGACAACCGATAGGTGTGGGTGCTTGGGGAGGTAGTGGTAGGTAGTGGGCCTGGTCATCGAGAATCGAAGAGGCTGGGTGCGGATTGGAGTTGAGAGACTTTGATCTGCGACGAGGAGTAAGAATCGTTACGCGATTTACTGCAATCAAGTTATACCGAAGTGCTCACAT